>DASQFM010000044.1:0-10656 GCA_035633135.1 Candidatus Eiseniibacteriota bacterium | reverse complement strand
AAGATCGCGCCGGGTATCTGGTCGAACAGGGGCCGACGATGCAGATCTTCACGAACCCCACGGAACAGCTGACCGAGGACTACGTGTCCGGGCGGTTCGGCTGATGGAATCGCCCATCGAGCAGTCGCAGCTGTCGATCACGGTCGAGACCGGCCGGTCGCGGGGAGCGCTCGATCGCGACGAGCGCCAGGTCAAGGACGGCATCCTCCGGATGGGCTCCCTGGTCGAGGCACAGATTCGAAATGCCATCCAGGCGCTCGTCAATCGCGATCCGGAGCTCGCCCTTCAGGTGATCGAGGGCGACGGCCTGATCAACGAGGCCCAGCGATCCGTGAACGACGCAGTCGCGATGACGATCGCCACCCAGGCCCCCGTCGCCCGTGACCTGCGCTTCCTCCTCGCCCTCCATCACGTGGGCTACGAGCTGGAGCGGATCGGAGACCACGCCTCGAGCGTCGCCAAGCAGGTGCGGCGATTGTCCGATGAACGGTCCCTGCCGGCGATCGGCGCGCTTGGCCGGATGGGCGGGCTTGCCGCCGATCAGGTCCGCGGCATCCTCGAAGCCGTCGTCGACGTCGACCAGGCTCGCGCCCGCGAGGTCGCCACCGCCGACGACGAGATCGACCACCTGTACCACAGCGTCTTCGCCGACGTGGTGCGGATCATGGGGACTGACCCCACCGCCGTCGACCGCGGGACGCGGCTGATCCTCATCGCCCACTGGGTCGAGCGGATCGGCGATCGCGTGACCAACATCGCCGAGGATGTCGTGTATCTCGCCACAGGCGAGGTAGAGGATCTCAACTGATGAGCGACCGACCGATCCGCGTCCTCTTCGTCTGCACCGGCAACTCCGCCCGCAGCCAGATGGCCGAGGCCATCCTTCGCCGCCAGGGTGGGCACGACTTCGAGGTGTTCAGCGCCGGCGTCTCGCCTCGGCCGGTGCATCCGCTGGCGATCCGAGTCCTGGCCGAGATCGGGCTCGACATCTCGGGCGCGCGATCCAAGTCGACGGCGCCGTTCGTCGCCCAGCAGTTCGACTACGTCGTAACGCTCTGCGACCGGGCGAGGCAGGACTGTCCGTTCTTTCCCGGCGCCCACGAGATCATGCATTGGGGCCTCGACGACCCCGCCGAGGCGCCCGGTTCGGAGGAGGAGCAGCTCGTGGTGTTCCGGCGGGTGATGACCGAGGTCGCCGGTCGCGTCAGGACGTTCTTGATGGTTGCGCGGCGCGCTCAGGCCGCGACGCCCGCCGCCCCGCGAGGCTAGCCAGCGGGACCAGCCCGCCCGGAACGAGGCCCTTCGCGATGGTGCCCAGGCGTTCGATGAGGTCAGGCGAGATCCGATAGAAGATCGAGCTGCCCCGACGCTCGGAGGTCACGACCCCCGCTTCCCGAAGGACCTTCAGATGATGCGACACCGTCGGCTGCAACACGTCGCAGCAGGTCGTGAAGTCGCAGGCGCAGATCTCTGTCGAGCCGGAGAGCTCGCGCAGGATCTCGAGCCGGGTCGGATCGGCAAGCGCCGCCAGGAGGCGGACATCGGGGTCGAGGGAACGGGTCATCGGGTGGGCATCCTATTCGATGAAGGTCGATATTGACAACCGTGAATATAGCAGCTATATTGATATCTGTCGATACAGACACATCAATGCAGAAGGAGGCCCTCCCCATGTTGGACCGCACGACTGCGGCCTGGATGATCGGGCGGGTCGACGCGCAGACAGAACGCGATGCCGTTCAGCGTGCCGACCTCCGCGAGGCCCAGGCCGCCTACCCCACGACCCTTCAGGCCACGATTCAGCGCGTCAAGTCGCTCGTCCGCCGCGACAGCGGCAACGAGTGCGATGGCGCAGCCGCCGCCTGACGTCACACGCGTCGCCCTCCGGGCGGCGCGTTTTTTCTTGCCCCCGCCCATCTGAGCCGAGGAGCCCCGCCGATGACCGACCAGCTCGCTCCCGGTCACGTTCCGAGCACGGACCTCGACGTCGTTCATGACCAGGTTCGAGCGCGCTACGCCGAAGCGGCTCGGGCAGCCTCGACGGCATCAACCCTGGGAGAGGCCGCCCGCGGATCCGAGGCGATCGCCTCCTGCTGCGGCCCGGGCGACGCATCGGGTGCCTGCTGCTCGGGCGACGTCGCGGGGTTCGGACCGGAGCTGTACGCGTTGACGGATCGCGCCGGACTGCCCGACGCCGCCCTCCTGGCGTCGCTG
This sequence comes from Candidatus Eiseniibacteriota bacterium, assembly GCA_035633135.1. GTDB lineage: Bacteria > Chloroflexota > Limnocylindria > Limnocylindrales > CSP1-4 > UBA5189. Next base: position 8,442 of record DASQFM010000044.1, on the reverse strand, counting down.
GGCTGCGGCAACCCCATCGCCGTTGCCGAGCTGCACGAGGGCGAGACCGTCCTCGACCTCGGTTCCGGGGGCGGCATCGATGTCCTGCTGTCGGCTCGCCGGGTCGGTCCAACCGGGCGCGCCATCGGCCTGGACATGACCGACGAGATGCTGGCCCTGGCGCGTCGCAACGTAGCCGAAGCAGGCGCCACCAACGTGGAGTTCGTCAAGGGCACGATCGAGGCGATGCCGATCCCCGGCGACACCGTCGACGTCGTCATCAGCAACTGCGTGATCAATCTCGCGACCGACAAGCCGGCCGTCTTCGCCGAGATCGCCCGGGTCCTGCGGCCGGGGGGCCGGGTGGGTGTCAGCGACATCGTGGCCGACGATCTGCTGACCCCGGCGCAACGCGCCGAGCGCGGCTCCTACGCGGGCTGCATAGCCGGCGCGCTGTCGTTCCGCGAGTACCGCGACGGCCTCCGATCGGCCGGCCTCACCGACATCGAGATCCAGCCGACCCACTCGGTGGCCGAGGGCATGTACTCCGCGATCGTCCGCGCCAGGAAGCCCGCCGTCGCCTGATTCGGCCGCGAGCCGCGTTCAGCCCTCGAGGGCAGGGCCCTCGACGACGATCGCGTCCACGCCCCAGCGCGCCAGGCGATCGCGGGTATCGCGGCGGGTGACGGTCCAGGCAGTGACCTTCAGGCCGGCGGCCCGGGCCTCCTTCAGGCCGGCCATGTGGATGGCGCGCCACAGCACCGAGACCCCCTCGCATTCGAGCTCGGTCGCCGTCCGCAACGTGGCCGGCGCCATGTCCCGAACGATCAGCCAGCGCGCCCAGCCGGGCCGCCGCAGGCCGAGCCAGGCGAGGGTCACCGCCTCGAATGACGAGATCGCGGCACGGTACAGCGTCGGCTGGGCGTCCCCTGCCCCCACGATCCCGCGGGCCGCGTCGAGCACCTCGACGACCGCCGGAACCGGCGAGCCCTTCAGCTCGACGTCGACGAACGGCTCACGCCCCACGGCAGCGAAGACCTCGGCCAGGCTGGGGATCCCGTGGGCCGCGAGCTCCGCGGCCGTCAGCGACGTGACCGCCGCGTCGACGCCGTGGACCCGCTCGAGCGTCGGGTCGTGGAGGAGCACGGGCACGCCGTCGCTCGAGCCTCGGACGTCGAGCTCCAGGCCATCGCAGCCGTGGACCGCCAATGCCGCCCGCATCGCCGCGACGGAGTTTTCCGAGGCGACCCGCCAGTCGCCCCGATGCGCCAGCCGCAGGGGCTTCATTCCCCGACGGTGATCGAGGCGAGCAGCCCGAAGTGGTCCGACGGGTAGAGCGTCGGGTCGTCGACGGCCGGCCGATCGAACACGACCCGGCACCACGCCACGCTGATCGGCCCGCGGACCCAGATGTAGTCGAGGCAACCGGGCTCGCCGTCCGTGTCCATCAGGGGCGCCTGGATGCCGGACGGCCACGTCACGTCAGGCTCGCGGCCGTTGGCCTCGACCGAGGCGGAGCGGAAGCCCGCCGACAGCATCCGCTGGTAGGCGGGCTCGACGGGCTCGGCGTTGAAGTCGCCGACGACGACCGTTGGCTCCCCTTCCGCCCCGGGGCTCGCGGCGAGCCAGCTCGTAAGGGCGGCGGCCTGCTCGTCGCGGATCGCGTCGTCGGGCACCTCGTGGTGCAGGTGGGTGGCCACGAACCGCAGCTGCCCCCCACCGGGCAGGGCCACCCGAACGAGCTTGGCGGAGCGCTTGCGATCAAGGTCGAGCCGCTCCGATGCGAGCCCGCGCAGCGGCTCCTTGACGAGCACGGCGTTGCCGTACTCGGGCCGGCCCGCCCAGCCGCGGAACGATCCGTAGCGCCCGTCGCCGGCGGCGCCGAGGATCCGGTCCTGGTGCACCGCGAAGACGACCTCCTGGAGGCCAATCATGTCCGGCTGCAGGGCGTGCATGTCGGCGAGCAGCAACGGCAGGCGCTCCGGCCAGCGGTCGGCGATGTTCCGGATGTTGAGGGTGGCGACGGTCAGCTGGGCCATGGCCGTCAGTCTGACGGCTCGCCGGGCACGGGAATCGTGAAGGTGAACGTCGAGCCTTCGCCGACGTTCGACTCGACCCGGATCGTCCCGCCATGGCCCTCCACGATATGGCGCGCGATCGCCAGCCCGAGGCCCGTGCCGCCGCCGCGGACCCGCGTCCGGTCGGCCTTGTAGAAGCGTTCGAAGATCCGGGCCTGGTCGGCCGGCGCGATCCCCGTGCCGTGGTCCCGGACCCACGCCGCCAGGTAGCCGTCCTCGCGCCGCACGCCGACACCGACGTCGCCACCGTGGGGGCTGAACTTGACGGCGTTATGGAGCAGGTTCGCGAACACCTGGCCAAGTCGGCTCGCCTCGCCGCGCACGGATGGCAGGCCGGGTTGGACCTCGACCTGCACGGCGACGCCCTGGCGATCGGCGAAGGGCCGGAGCCGCTCCGCGCTTTCGACGGCGAGCCGGGCGAGGTCGACCTCGTCGAGGTGCAGCTGCCGGCCGCCGCTCTCGATCCGGGCCAGGTCGAGGAGCTCGGACACCATCTGGGCAACGTTGGCCGACTCGACCTCGAGCTTGCCGATCCGGTCGCGCATCTTGGTCGGGATTTCGACCCCGGCGATTGCGGCCGCCTCGGCGTCGCGGGACAACGTCTCGGTCAGGAGGCCGATCGTCGTGATCGGCGTGCGCAGCTCGTGCGAGAGGTTGTCGATGAACTCGGCCCGGATGCGCTGCAGGCGCCGCAGCTCGGCGACGTCCTCGAGGACCAGCCAGACCCCCAGGATCGGCGACCGGCGCGCCCGGACGACCAGCGTCCCGCCGTCGAGCCGGCCAGTCGCGCCGGACGGGAGGCTCACCTCGCCGCTCGCCGCGCCGCCGTCGCGCGCCTCGCGGGCGATGGCTTCGATGCGGTGGTCGCCGAGGGCCTCCATCGCCGTCCGGCCCGTCATCGAGCCCGGATCCCGGCCGAGGAAGACGTGGGCCGCGGTGTTGGCCACCTCGACGCGGAGATCGTCGGTCAGTCGCACGATCCCGACGCCGACGAGGTCCGCCAGGTAGGCCAGGTCGCGGAGGCGCTGCTCCAGGCCGAACTCGGCCGCTTCGGCGCGACGCCGCAGGCGGCGGACCCGATCGATGATCTCCTCGTCGGTGGCGCCGGCGGCCGGTCCGGACCCGATCGCCTCGTCGAGGCTCTCGCCGATGGCCTCCAGCGTCCGGCCCCGCGACCAGGCGATGCCGAGGGCGATCGCGAGCACGATCGCCTGAAGCGCCACGAACGCGATGACGAACCCCTCCACGGGCCGAGGATCGCACACCGGCGGCCGGTGCGAGGCTACCCTTTGGCCGTGCGCTTCCGGCTGATCCCGCGTGAGGAACGCTTCTTCGACCTGTTCGCCGAGGACGCGTCGAACGTCCTCGACGCCGCGCGGCTGCTGGAGGCGATGCTGCGTTCCTACGACGCCCCCGAGCAGCGCGCCGCCGAGATTCGCGACCTCGAGCATCGCGGCGACGAGATGAGCCACGAGATCGGGCGGCGCCTCGAGCGGACGTTCGTGACGCCCTTCGATCGCGAGGACATCTACGGGCTGATCAGCGCCCTCGACGACGTCCTCGACTTCATCGAGGAAGCGGCCGATACCTTCGTCCTCTACCGCATCGAGGCCCCGACCGCGGTCGCCATCCAGCAGGCGACCATCGTCGTCCGGCAGTGCGAGCAGCTTCAGCAGGCGCTCACGCAACTGCGGGGCTTCAAGGGTCTCGAGCCCTACTGGATCGAGGTCCACCGCCTCGAGAACGAGGGCGACCAGCTGGCCCGGAACGCCATCGCCGACCTGTTCTCAGGCGGCGCCGAGCCGCTCGAGGTCATCCGCTGGAAGGAGATCTACTCGCTTCTGGAGCAGACCATCGACAAGTGCGAGGACGTCGCCAACATCATCGAGCGCATCACGATCAAGCAGGCGTAGCCGATGGCGGCGATACGCAGCCCGAACGGCCAGGCCGAATCGGGGCACCCGACCAGCCCCCGGCCTCGAAGCGGAGTTGGCAAGGCCTAGACTCGGACCGTGATCACCTGCCCGAACTGCGGGACCGCGAATGTCGAGGCGGCGCGGTTCTGCATGAACTGCGGCCATCCGCTGGCCGCGGTCGGGCCGAGCCGCGAAGCCCGCAAGGTCGTCACGGTCGTCTTCGCCGACGTCACCGGCTCGACCGGCCTCGGCGAGCGCCTCGATCCGGAGAGCCTCCGAGCGATCATGGGTCGCTGGTTCGAGGCGATGCGCGAGGTCCTCGAGCGGCACGGCGGGACCGTCGAGAAGTTCATCGGCGACGCGGTCGTCGCGGTCTTCGGCGTGCCGACCCTCCACGAGGACGACGCCCTCCGCGCCGTCCGAGCGACGGCGGACATGCGAATCGCGCTCGCGAACCTGAACCGGGCGCTTGAGGCGGAGCGCGGACTCGAGATCCAAATGCGGGTCGGGGTCAACACCGGCCAGGTTGTCGTCGGCGACGCGCGGGCGGGCGGCAGCCGCGCGACCGGCGACGCGGTCAACGTGGCAGCACGGCTCCAGCAGGCGGCCGAGCCCGGCGAGGTGCTCGTCGGCGACTCGACCTGGCGGCTCGTCCGAGACGCGGTGACGACCGGCGAGCCGCGGGACATCGAGGTCAAGGGCCGCGAGGAACCGGTCACCGTCCGGCGCCTCGTCGACGTCGACCAGACCGCGGAGGCGATCCACCGCCGGGTCGGCGGGCCGATGGTCGGGCGGGAGCGCGAGCTCGGGATCCTTCGCGCGGCGTTCGAGCGGGCGACGGTCGAGAGCCGCTGCGTGCTCGTCACCGTCCTCGGCACGGCCGGCGTCGGCAAGAGCCGCCTGACCCACGAGTTCCTCGCGGGCATCCGGCCGGGGGCCGACGGCGGGCCCGGCGCCACGGTTGCTCGGGGGCGCTGCCTGCCGTATGGCCAAGCGATCTCCTGGTTCCCGATCGCGGAGCTGCTCCGATCGGCCGTCGGACTCGACGATGAGGCCGACCCGAACCTGGTCGTCGAGCGGTTGCGGGAGCGCGTCAAGGGCCTGGCCGACGCCGACACCATCCTCGCCAGACTCGTCGAGCCACTTGGGATCGCACCCGAGCCGGCGCCGATCGAAGAGCTGTTCTGGGCCGTCCGTCGATTCCTCGAGAAGCTCGCCACCGAGGGCCCGCTCGTCGTCGTCATCGACGACCTCCAGTGGGCCGAATCGACCGCGCTCGATCTCGTGGAGCACCTGGCCGACTGGGTCCATGGCGTGCCACTGCTGATCCTCGCCCTGGCACGGCCCGAGCTCCTCGACACCCGCTCCGGCTGGGGCGGCGGCAAGCCCGACGCGACGACGTTCCTGCTCGAGCCCCTCCCGTCCGACCAGACCGACCAGCTCGTCGAGGCCCTGTTCGGGGGCGCCGACGTTCCCGAGGCTGCCCGGCGGCGGATCGCGGCGGCGGCCGACGGCAATCCACTGTTCGCCGAGCAGGTCCTCGAGATGCTCCTCGACGACGGCCTCGTCCGGCGACGGCCGGACGGCTCGCTCGAGGTCGGCGAGCTCGACGCGATCGCCATGCCGCCGACGATCCAGGCCCTCCTCGCGGCCCGCCTCGACCGCCTCAGCGATCCAGAGAGGCGGACAATCGAGCGGGCGTCCGTCGTCGGCAAGGAGTTCGGCCAGCGCGACGTCTCCGAGCTGACACCCGCGGAGGCCCGGCCCGCGGTCGGCGGTCAGCTCATGGCCCTCGTCCGCAAGGAGCTCATCCGGCCCGACCGGCGCCGCGACGACGGGGACGAGATGTTCCGCTTCCGGCACCTGCTCATCCGCGACGCGGCCTACGATAGCCTCCCGAAGGCCGAACGGGCCGAGCTCCACGAGCGCTTCGCCGACTGGCTCGAGTTGTCCGCCGGCGAGCGCCTGGCCGAGCTCGACGAGATCGTCGGCTACCACCTCACCCAGGCCCGGACATACCGGCTCGCGCTCGGGCCCGACGACGAGCACACGAAGGCGCTCGCCCTCCGCGCAGGCAAGCGGCTCCTTGCAGCCGGCAAGAGGGCCGCCGCCCGGGACGACTACGAGCCCGCGGCCCGACTCCTCGGCGAGGCCGAGGCGCTCCTCGTCAATGACGTCCGGACACGCTACGGGGCGTTGCTCGCGCTCGCCGATCTGCTCTTCCTGCGTGACTACGCCGGGGCGCTGCGGGTTGCGCTCCAGGCCGAGGCGGTCGGCGAGCAGATCAGCGAGCAGGCAGCGCTCCGGGCCCGGACCTGGGTCTTGGCCGGCCGGGCCGGTGAGGACCCATCGTTCACGCTGGAGGGATTCCGGCCGCAGATGGAGGCGGCGATCGAGACCTCGAGGGCCGCCGGGGACATCGATGGGATCCTCGACGGGCTCCAGGGCCTCGTCATCGTCGACATCGTCCACGCCCACTGGGCGGACGCCGTCAGCTCGGCGAGGCTGGGTCTGCAGATTGCGACGGAGCACGGCCTCGAGTCCCGGCGGGGTGCCTTCCTGCGCTGGCTTGCGAACGCGCTCGTGTGGGGCACGAGCGATGCGGCCGAGAGCCTCCGCGAGATCGAGGCCCTCCTGCCGACCGAGACCCGGCGCTCGTCGCGCGCGTCGATGCTCGGCGCGACCGCGGTGCTTCGGGGCCTTCTCGACGACCGCCCTGGCGTCGAGGCCGCCGATGCCGAGGAGACGGCGATCCGCCGCGAGCTCGGCGATCGACCACGCCGTTGGAAATACGCCTTCGCCAACCTGGGTCTCGACGACCTGCCGAAGGCCCTGGCCGAGTCTCGGGCCGAAGAGGCTGAGCTCGCGAAGCTCGGCGAGACCGGCGATCGCTCGACGATGGTCGCGCTCCAGGCGTGGATACACGCGCTCCGGGGCGAGAACGAGCGGGCCCTCGAACGGGCCGCGGACGCGCGCGACCTCGGCGCCAGTGACGACGCCGCGACCCAGCTACTGTGGCGGGTGGCCGCGGGCTTGGCCCAGGGTCAGCTCGGCAACCTCGGCGAGGCCGATCGCCTCACGGCAGAAGCGTTGGCTCTCGCGGCCGAGATTGATTCGGTCAGCGTCGCCGACGCCTGGGAAGCCCGGGCGCGGGTCCTCTGGATGCTCGGCCGCCGCGCGGAGATGCTCGAGGCCGCGACCCGCGCCCGCGAGCTCCACGCCGCCAAGGGCTCGGTCAACTTCCTCCGCCGCCTCGACCGCTTCCTCGCGGACATCGGGGCGGCCCGCTTCAGGCCAGCGTCGTAACGGACAGCGAACAAACTCGCGAGGGTCGAATCGACAACTATCATCGAGCGGATCACGATCAAGCACGCGTAGAGGCCCGTGGGGGTCGCGCGGGCCGCGCGGCCGACAGAGAAAGCGGCCCCGACCGCTCCGTGGAGCGGGTCGGGGCCGCCGTCGTGGCGAAGGCGAAGGGTTACTTCGCCTCAGCCTCCACGTTGGTCTTGTCGTAGACCTTGAAGCCGCCCATGAGGACGCGCAGTGCTGTCACGTCCGGCCGGGTCGGGTCCTTCTCGATCGTGAACTCGCCCATTCGACCGGCGGTGAACTTCTCACCCTCGGTGCCCTGGATTTGGCCCGTGCCGAGGAGGTATGCGGCCTGATAGGTCAGGTAGCCCAGGTCGACGAAGCTCCACAGTGCGAACTGCGGGGCGCAGTCGTTGAGGGCGTACGAGACCATCTCGCTCGGCAGGCCGAGGCCGGAGACCTTGACCTTGTCGCACAGGTTCTCATCCTGCATCGCCTTCGCAGCCGCGGCGATGCCGACGGTCGTGGGGGCCATGATCAGCTTGAGGTTGGGGTGCTTGTCGACCAGGGCGAGCGCGGCGCTGTAGCTCTCCTCCGACTTGTCGTTGCCGTAGACGGTGTCGACGAGCTGGAGCTTGGCGTACTTCGCGTCCTTCAACGCGGTGTTGAGGGCGGCGATCCAGGCGTTCTGGTTGGCCGCGTCGGGCGAGGCCGACAGGATCGCGAACTCGCCGCCGTCGGCGCCCAGGATCTCGAGGGCCATGTCGGCCATGACGACGCCGGTCTGGTCGAAGTCGACCTGGGCGATGAAGAAGCTCTCGCCCTTGCCCGACGGGATCGGGGAATCCCAGGTGACGACCTTCGTGCCGGCGGCCTGTGCCGCCTCGGCCGAGGGTGCGATCTGGTCGCCGGCATTGTTCGAGAGCATGACGACCTTGAAGCCCTGCGTCGGGGCGTTGGTCATGAACTCGATCTGCCCGGCGACGCTGTTCTCGGCGGTCGGCCCGACGAATGACAGCTTCTCGGTGTTGCCGGTGTCGCCCTCAGCCTCGGTGGCGCCCTTGTTCGCCTGATCGAAGGGCAGGATCCCGAGGAACTTCGGGAGCAGCATCATCTTGAGCGGGCCGCCCGCGGCGGGTGCGCTCGCGGCTTCCGTCGCC
>DASQFM010000043.1:0-10135 GCA_035633135.1 Candidatus Eiseniibacteriota bacterium | reverse complement strand
GCGAACGGCCGAGGGCGTGCTCGCACTGGCGGAGACGGCCGCCGCATGACGCCGGCCCTCCTCGGAATCGACCTCGGCACGACCCGGGTGAAGGTCGGCTTCGTCGCGCCCGACGGGACGCCGCTCGGCATCGCCCGCACGAGCTACCCGATCGACGTCGATCCGACGACCGGACGTGCCGAGCAGGACCAGGAGGCCTGGTGGTCGGGGCTCGTGAGCGCGATCCAGGAGCTGACGGCCGAGCAACGTAGGGACGTCCTCGGCATCTCGATCGCGGGCCACGGACCGAGCCTCTCGCCCGTGGACGCCGCCGGGCGTCCGACCGCGCGGGCGATCACCTGGCTCGACAGCCGGTCCACCCTCGAGGCCGAGGCGCTGGCTCGGCTGACCGGGCTCCGGGGCTGGTCCCTCGGGGTCCTGCCCGCCGCGCTGTGGCTCGAGCGCCACGACCCGGAGGCGGCCGCGAGGACCCGCTGGTACCTGAACTCCTGGGAGGCAATGACCCTCCGGCTCACCGGTCGCGCCGCGATGAGCCTCGTCGCGGACCAGCCGTTCCCGAACGCCGAGATCGTCGCCGAGGCGGGGATCGATCCGTCGCGGATCCCGGATGAGATCCCGGCCGGCGTGCCGGTGGGAAGGCTGCGCGCGGATGTCGCGACGGAACTGGGACTCGAGGCCGGGACTCGGGTGGTCGCCGGCCTCGTCGACGCGTTCGCGAGCTTCCATGGCGCCGGCCTGGTCGAGGCTGGCGATGCGATCGACGTCGGCGGCGCCGCCGGCGGGTTCGGGGTCTACGCGGATCGACCAGTCGAGGCTGCCGGCTCGCTCTGCACGCCCGCTCCGTTGCCGGGACTCTTCAGCGTCGGTGGCGCGATGGCGGCGACGGGCCAGGCCCTGGACTGGTTCGCGGGCGACGTGCTCGGCGGCGGCCTGACGATCGAGGCATTGATCGCCGAGGCGGCTGCGGTCCCTGCGGGGGCGGACGGTCTCGTGTTCCTGCCGTACCTTGCCGGCGAGCGGTCGCCGCTCTGGGATCCGGCGGCCAGGGGCGCACTCGCGGGCCTGACGCTGCGCCACGGCCGAGCCGAGATCACACGCGCGATCCTCGAAGCCGCGGCCCTGGCGATCCGCCACGTCGCGGACCCGATCCAACGCGCAGGGGTGCGCGTGTCGGCGATGCGGGTCTGCGGCGGGCCGGCGCACAGCGAGGCGTGGAACCAGATCAAGGCCGACGTCACCGGCTTCGGCGTCAAGGTCCCGAGGGTCCTCGAGACGACCGTCGTCGGCGCCGCGATCGTCGCGGCCGTCGGCGTCGGCGTGCATCCGGACCTGCCGGCCGCGATCCGTGCGATGACCTCGATCGAGCGAGAGCTCGAGCCGAATCCCGCGCTCCGCGAGACGTACGACCGGCTGTACGAGGCGTACGACGCGCTCCATCCGGCGATCGCCCCGGTCGTGGCGCGCCTCGGGCGGCCGGCTGCCGAGGTCTCGGCGTGAACGACGCGACACTCGCGGCGAACGACGCCATCCCCGCCGTGAACGACGCGACACCCGCGGCCACCAGCCGGATCGAGCTCCGCGATGTCGCCGTCTCGTTCCCCGCGGCGCGCCGCGATCGGCTTGTCGCCCTCGACGGCGTGAACCTCTCGATCGCCGCGGGCGAGATCGTGTCGCTCATCGGGCCGAACGGCAGCGGCAAGAGCACGCTGCTCCGGGTCCTTGCCGGCCTCCTCCGCCCGGATCGCGGCGAGGCCCGCCTCGACGGCGAGAAGATCACCGGCCCGGATCCGCGGATCGGCCTGGTGTTTCAGGACCCCCGGCTGCTGCCGTGGCGGACGACGGCGCGAAATGTCTCGTACCCGCTTGAGCTCGCGGGCTGGCCGCGCCAGGCGACGGAGGGCCGGGTTCGCGAGCTCCTCGACCGTGTTGGGCTGCGCGCGGCCTCCGAGAGCGCGCCGTCCCAGCTGTCGGGCGGGATGCGCCAGCGGGCCGCGCTCGCTCGGAGCATGGCCCTCGAGCCGTCGATCCTGCTCCTGGACGAGCCGTTCAGCGCTCTCGACGAGCTGACCCGGGAGCGGTTCGACGTGGAGCTCCTCCGCTCGTGGACCCGCCCCGGCACGACGATCGTCGTGGTCACCCACAGCGTCCAGGAGGCGATCTTCCTCGCGGACCGCGTGATCGTCCTATCGGAGCGACCGGGCATCGTCGTCGCGGACCTCCACGTCCCGCTGCCCAGGCCGCGCTCGATCGACCGGCTCGACGAGGCGGCCGTCAGCGCGACCGCTCGCGAGATTCGGAGCCATCTCGGGGCGATCGCGGCATGACGCTCGCGCTGCGGTCCACCCCACCGGCTCGCCGCTCGGCGTGGTTGCCTGCCCTGGCCGGGCTCGCGATCTTCGTGCTCGCCTGGAAGGCGATCGTCGTCGTCCTCGGGTACCCGACGTTCGTCCTGCCCGCACCCGAGCTGGTCGTCGGCCGGCTCGTCTCGGCCTGGGCCGACGGCACGATCCCGCGCCACGCCGCGTCGACCCTTCTCGAGATCGGCCTCGGGTTCGGCGCGGGCGCCTCGAGCGCCGTGATCGTCGGCTACCTGCTCGCCAGGTCGCCGCTCGTCGAGCAGGTGATCTCGCCGTACCTCGTCGCGGCGCAGGCGACTCCGATCCTCGCGCTCGCGCCGCTCCTCGCCCTGTGGTTCGGGCCGGGCCTCACGAGCAAGGTCGTCATCTGCGGGCTCATCGTGTTCTTCCCCGTGGCGATCGCGACGATGGTCGGGATCCGGTCGGTCGATGCTCGGCTGCTCGAGCTCGGTCGGAGCCTGCGGGCGACCCGACGCCAGATCCTCGTGACGCTCGAGATCCCGGGTGCGCTGCCGTCGATCTTCGGCGGCCTCCGGGTCGGCGTCACGCTCGCGGTGGTGGGCGCCATCGTCGGGGAATGGGCGGGCGCCGAGCGCGGTCTCGGCGTGCTCGTCAATCTCGCCCGCGGGAGCCTGTTCGACACGCCGCTGCTCTTCGCGACCCTGCTGACGATCGCCCTGATCGGCATCGGCCTCTATCTCATCGTCGTCCTGATCGAACGCGCGCTGGTCGGCGTTCGATGAGACACAGAGGAGCCTCATGACGCCTCGCCGAAATGCGTTCGTCCTCGCCATCCTCGTGGCCGCGCTGGCGATCCTCGCCGGCGGTTGCAGCCCCTCGGGCTCGAAGCCCGGGACCTCGGTCCTCACGGTCGGCCTCGGCTACATTCCGAGCGTCCAGTTCGCGCCGTTCTACCTCGCCGATCGCGCCGGCTACTACGCCGAGAGCGGCCTGCTGGTCACGTTCCAGAACCGGATCGATCCCGATCTCGTGACACTCGTCGGCCAGGGCGCGATCGACGTCGGGGTGGCCGACGGGACGAGCGTCATCCCGGCCGTCAGCCAGGGCATCCCGATCCGCTACATCGCCACGATCTACGGCACCTACCCGTCGATCGTGTTCGCGAAGGCGTCGTCCGGCATCCGGGGGCCGGCCGACCTCAAGGGTGGGAAGATCGGGATCCCGGGTCGCTACGGGTCATCCTGGATCATGCTCCAGGCGCTGCTCAAGTCGGTCGATCTGACCCCGGATGACGTTTCGATCCTCGAGTACCCCGACTTCGGCCAGGGCGTCGCCGTGCAGCGGAGCGCGGTTGACGCCGCGACGGGCTTCGCGAACAACGAGCCGGTCCAGCTCGAGCTCAGCGGCACGAAGGCAGTTGTGCTGCACGTCGATGACATCGTTGCCCTGCCGGGGCCGGGACTCATCGCCGCAAACTCGACGCTCGGTTCGAAGCATGCGGCGATCGAGGCGTTCGTCGCCGCGACGCTCAAGGCGATGAACGAGATCGCGCAAACGCCATCAAAGGGTCTCGACGCGGCGATCGCGGCGGTCCCGGAGCTGGCGTCGAGCCGCGAGACGCAGGCCGCCATCCTCGACGCCACGATCGCGACCTGGCGGGGCAGCGCGACGACCGAGAACGGCTTCGGCGCGATCGATCGGGACGGCTGGACGGCATCGATCGCCTACCTGACCGAGCTCGGGCTCGTGCCGAAGCCGGTCAGGGTCGACGACCTCGTGACCGACGACTTCCTGCCGGGCGCCGGATAAGCCAGCGATTCGCGATACTTCGACCCATGGCGCTTCGACGGTTCCTCGCCGGCGTGGCCGACCCGGGCGCGGCCGATACCGACGCGTCGCCGGGCGACGGCGATGCCCGCGACACCGCGACCGTGCGTCGGATCGTCCGCGAGCTCGAAGCGCTCCCGCCGGAGCGGGCCCGATTCCTGGCCTCGTTCGCCTATGTCCTGACTCGAGCCGCCTCGGCGGACCTGGAGATCGCGAACGTCGAGATGGCCGCGATCGAACGCCTCATCGCCGAGTACGGCGGTCTGCCGCCGGCGCAGGCCGTCCTCGTGGCCGAGATGGCGCGAACCCAGTCGCTGCTCTACGGCGGAACCGAGGACTACCTCGTGACGCGCCAGTTCCGGGCGCTGTCAACGCCGGAAGAGCGCGTCGCCCTGCTGCGCTGCTGCTACCTCGTCGGCGCGGCCGACGACACGATCACCGCCAGCGAGTCGGACACCCTCCAGACGATCGCCAGGGAGCTCGATCTCGATCGTCCGACCGTCAACGCGATCCGGAACGAGTTCGCTTCGAAGCTCTCGGCCATCCAGGCGTTGCTGCGGTTTCGGGGCGACGCCCCGGGCTGAGGGTCCGGGTCGGCCCAGCCGACCTCGCCACGGCGGGCGGGGGGCTCGCGTGGGCGCTTCCGGGCCGGCGGGCTCACCTGGGCGCCTCTGGGCCGGAGGCTACCGCGGCTCGATCAGTCCAAGCGCGGCGTCGAGCTCGTCGTTGGAGGGCTCGATCAGGACGGTGAGCGGCTCCGCCGGATTGCCGATCAGGATGACCGGCGTCTTCCGCTCGCCGCCGTTGTAGGAGCGGTTTCGGGCGTCCGCCTCCGCATCGGTCTCGACATTGCCGTAGCGGTACGGAACGCCGCGCTCGCTGAGATGAGTCCGCGCCCGGATCGTGTCGCCGCAGGTGTCGCGGCCGAGCACGAGCACGGCGGGATGAGGTTTCAACGGGTCCACGGCGCCTCCTCGTTGGTCAATTCGGGCGACCGGTGCCGCCCAGGTTCGCGCCGCCGTCCCGCAGGAACCGCTCGATCTCGCTGATCAGGTCGTCGCCCGACGGCAGGCGGGCCTCGTCGACCATCGCCTCCAGCCGCTCGACGTACGTCTTGGTGGTGTCCTCGCGCGCCGTGGCCGCGTCGAGCCGGAGGCGCATGAGTCGCGCCTCCTCGGGCAGCCGGCCCATGTCCAGCTCGACCCCCAGGTGCCGGCCGAGCGTCGCCAGGAGCTCGATCGAGGCGCCCGGGTACGCGCCGGAGATGTAGTGCGGGATCTGGGCGAAATAGCCGACCGACGGGATGCCGGCCTTGCTGACGGCGATGTCAAGGACCGAGATTGCCGCTGCCGGGACCCGGAGCGTTCCGTCGGGTCCGGGCTGGACGCCCGCCCGCAGCAGGCCGCGCTTCGAGGCGGTGCCGAGGATCGGAACGGGCCGGGTGTGGGGGACCGCGGCCGGGATCGCCCCGAGGCTGATCCACTCGGCGACGCCGAGCTGCTTGGCAAGCTTCACGACGTCGGCCGACAGGTCGTGCCAGCGGTAGTCGGGCTCGGCGCCGGTCATCAGCAGCAGGTCGCGGTTGGCGATCCGGCTGGCGGTCACCGTGAGCTCGGGCCAGGTGAGGGCCTTCGGCCGGCCGTCGACGATCTCGAGCGTGGGCCGGCGGGCCCGGTAGTCGAAGATCTCGTCGGCGTCGAACGAGGCCACGAGGGTGCCGCTTTCCGCCAGCAGGTCGACCGCCGCGGTCGCCGCGCTGCCGGCGTCGACCCAGCCGTCGAGGGCGACCACCATGCTCGGTGCCTCGAGCTCGGGATCCTTGTCGATTCGGTAGAGCGCCATGGCTCGAAGTCTACGGCGGGACCGTCAAACGACCGTCGGGGCGGCGTCAGGCGTCAGTGGGCCACAGGGGCGCCGCGGCCGGGGCGACTGGCAGCGCGTCCCAATCGCTGCGCGCCGGCGAGAAGACGTCGATGACGACGGCCCCGTCAGCGCCTGCCTGCGCGTCATGGGAGCGGTCCGACGTGATCCGCCAGGTGCCGCCCGGTCCCAGGTCGCGGGTTTGGCCATCGATCGTGAAGCGCATCGCGCCGCGGATGACCATGCCCATCTGTTCGGCGGCATGACGGTGGGCGGGCACGATCGCGTTCGGTGCCAGCTCGACGATGGCGAGGGTCATTCGCTCGCCTTGCACTCGGCGCGCGCGGACCGCCTCGCCCCAGACCTCGATCAGCGGCAACGTCCGCAGATCTACGAGATCGTCCACGTGCTCCTCCTCATGGGTGTTCGCTCCGGATGTGCTGCCGGTGCACCAAAGCGACGAGGTTGAGTGCCGCACCGGGCTGTCGAGCCAGGAACCTCGTCGAAGTGTGCCGAGGGAGCACGAATGCGACGAGTTTTGCACTGTAGCCGCCTCTCAGCACCTCGATCCGCCCTGAACCTCGTCGCGCTGGTGCCCGTGGGCGCACAAGACGACGGGGTTCGGCCGCCAAAGGTGGGTCCGCCAGCCCAACCTCGTCGGTTTCGTGCTCTGGGGTGCACAAACGGCGCGCTGCTGGAGCGGGACCGCCGCGCCGCGGGCGTGGCGGTCCCTACGTGCCGGGCCGGGCCGGACCGCGGCCCAGCGCCGCCAGCTCCGCGCCACCCGAGCTCAGCGCAATCGTCGAGCCGCCGAACGGGCCGCGTGGTAGCCGGACATGCCGTGAACGCCACCGCCGGGCGGCGTCGAAGCCGAGCAGATGAAGATCGACGGGTCCGGGGTGGAATACGGATCGAGCCGCCACGCCGGCCGGGTGAATAGCTGACCGAGATCGTTCCGCCCGCCGGCCACGTCGCCGCCGATGCAATTGGCGTTGTACGCCTCGAGCTCGGCCGGGCTCGTCACCGCCGTCGCCAGGATCCGCTCGCGGAAGCCCGGCGCAAACCGCTCGATCTGGGCCAGGATCGCTTCGGTCATGTCGGCGGTCGATCCATTCGGAACGTGGCAGTAGGCCCAGACGGTGTTCTGCCCCTCTGGCGCCCGCGATCGATCGAACAGGCTCTGCTGGGCAAGCAGGACGAACGGACGATCCGCCGGCCGGCCCGCCGCGATCTGGGCCTCTGAGCGAGCGATCTCCTCGAGCGTGCCGCCGAGGTGGACCGTTCCTGCCCGAGCCAGCTCCTGGGCGCTCCACGGGATCGCGCCGTCGATGGCCAGGTCCAGCTTGAACACGCCGGGGGCCATCCGGAAGCGCTCGAGGGCGCGCCGGTAGCCGCGTGGCAACCGGTCGCCGGCGACGCGCAGGAGCTGCCGGGGCGCGGTATCGAAGAGGGCCACCCGGTGCGCCGGCAGGTCGGCGAGCTGCTGGATGTAGCGGCCGGTCTCGAGGGTCCCGCCGAGGGCTCGGAGCTCCTGGGTCAACGCTTCGGGAATCCGCCCTGCCCCGCCGGCGGGAAACGGCCACCCGTCGTGGTGGGCGCTGGCGAGCATCACCATCGCCGAGGCGCCGCTGACGGGCTCGGTCAACCGCAGGATCGAATGGGCGGCCGCGCCGGCGAAGAGCGCCCGCGCCCGCAGGCCCTTGAATCGCCGTGCCAGCGTGGTAGCAGGCTGCAACGCCAGCAGCCCAAACAGGCCCAGGCGGGTCGCGCGGCGTGGCGAGAGCGGGATGTGGAACGGCGCCAGGATGTCGGGCAGGAGCCGATCGAAGCTCCCGACGAGCGGATTGAACAGTCGCCGGTAGGCGTCGCCGTCGTCGCCGAGCGTTGCGGCGGTCGCGTCCACGTCGCGCTCCAACAGGACCGCGGTGCCATCGTCGAGCGGATGGCCAATCGGCGCCGGCGGCTCGATCCACGTCAGCCCGTACCGCTCCAGCCCGGCCCCGGCGAAGAACGGCGAGGTGCGGCCGAACGGATAGATCGCGCTGCAGGCGTCGTGGAGGAATCCGGGCAGCGTCCGGGCGTCGGATCGGGCGCCACCCCCGGCCGTGCCGGCCGCCTCGAGCACGGTGACGGAGCGACCGGCCCGCGCAAGCTCGATCGCCGCCGCGAGGCCGTTCGGACCGGCCCCGACGATCACCGCATCGACGGGCTCGGCGCCGGGGCGCATCGGGATACGGGTCATGACCGCAGCCGGATTGGCTGGAGGTATTCGCCGGCCGGCGTTCGAACCCACCACGCCCCGGTCTCGCGCCACTCCCGCCACGTCGTGAAGCGATAGCGGTACAGCGAGGCCCTGACGAACACCGGCGGCTTGTCCGGGAAGGGGTTGCGGCGCAGCAGACGAAGCGTCGGGCGGTCGCCTTCGAGGAGCCGGATCATGAACGGCACGAACCAGCGCTCACCGTAGCGCGACGACAACGGCAGGAACCACATCAGCCAGTCCAGACGGAGGTGGTACGGCGCGTACTGCCGAGGCAGGCGTCGAACGTCGCCGGGCTTGCCCTTGAACTCGTACTCGCGCCATTCGGTATCGGGCAGGATGACGGCCGCATCGGTGCCTTCCACGATGACCTCGTCACGAACACGGCTCACGGAGCCGAACGCGCCGTAGGTGTTGACGAGCCGGAAGGGGTCGAACGAGGCGTTCATCGCCTGGTTCGAACTCAGCAGGTTCCGGACAGGGAAGTAGCTCAGGACCACGACCAGGAGCGTCAGCAGGATGACCGCTGCGACGAACCACTCCGGCGACGGGCCAACGACCATCGGTGTGAACGGCAGCACGGCCTGGACCACGGGGTCCGCGATGGCGGACGTCAGCGCCACGATCGTGATCCAGTTGAGCCAGGCGTAGTTGCCGCTGACGACGAGATACAGCTGGGTCGCGATCATCAGCAGCGCGGCACCGGTCGCGAACGGCTGGGGCAGGAACAACCCGAACGGCAGGATCAGCTGGGCGACGAAGTTGCCGACCGCCTCGAGGCGATGGATCGGTCGCGGCAGGTGGTGGAAGAACCAGCTGAGCGGGTTGGGCATCGGCTGGGTCTCGTGGTGGAACTCCATGCAGGTGAGATTCCGCCAGCAGGCGTCGCCCCGGAGCTTGATGAGCCCCGCCCCGAGCTCGACCCGGAATGCCAGCCAGCGGAACCCGAGAATCACCGGCAGCGGCGGCCCGACCTCGGCGTTGCCGAGGAAGATCGCGAGGAAGCCGGCCTCCAGCAGGAGGGTCTCCCAGCCGAAGCCATAGAAGGTGCCGCCGACGTTGACGATCGACTGGTAGAGGACCCACAGGACGAACCACGCCAGCATCGTCACCGGCAACGGCGCCGCCTGCGCCAGGCCGAGGATGATCGTGAGCGAGATCGCCACCCCGATCCAGGACACAGCAAGCAGAAGCCGGTCCGAGTAGCGCCAGTGGAAGATGCTCGGCGCTTGGCGGAACGTCACGAGCTCCAGGAACCGCGGCGCCGGCTCGAGGCCGCGTTCGCCGCATAGCGGTGGGAACTGTCGCAGCGCCACCGCGAACGCGATCAGGTAGATCGCCGCAATGCCTCGCTCCAGCAGGAAGCGGGCAACCTGGTAGTCCGGTGCCGACAGCAGGTCGGGCATGCGCTCATGGTGCGACAACGGAGGTCGATGCCGCTTCGCGGGCGCGTGTGATCCCGGGGCAGCACGCTTGCACCCCGGGCTCGTGGCTGTCGCTTTCGACCCGTCTTCGCCGATCCGCCCCTCGACGCCCCATACCCCGAGAACTAGGATGCCGCCGTGACCCAGCCGTGATCGACTCCTCGGGCCAGCCGGCCGCGACAGCCGCGACCGATACGGCTGCGGGACTCGGCGGCGACCCGGGGCTGGGCGCTCGGCTTGAAGCGGAGCGAGGCAGGGCCAGCCTCCTCGGCGACGTCCGGGAAGCGATCTTCGGTGCCCAGGACGGGCTCGTCAGCACGCTTGCCGTCGTCAGCGCGGTCGCCGGTGCGACGAATGATCGATTTCCGGTCCTGATCGCCGGCATCGCGGCGGGGCTGGCCGGGATCTTCAGCATGGCTGCCGGCGAGTTCCTCTCCAGCAAGAGC
>DASQFM010000042.1:0-7785 GCA_035633135.1 Candidatus Eiseniibacteriota bacterium | reverse complement strand
TTTGCAATCCGGATCACGTTCGGTGAGCCCCGCTGACGTTTGCCCGTTGAGGGCTCGGCTGGTACCATCCGTCGGTCATAGTTCAGAAGGAATCACATAACAACGTTCGTGTCGGAGGACCGAGTGCCGCTCGCGCCCGAGGGGAAGCTGGAGATCATCACCGAGTACGCCGTCAGCGATGGCGATACCGGCTCGCCGGAGGTCCAGGTCGCGCTCCTGACGGAGCGGATCAAGGGGCTGACGGAGCATCTCCGGAGCTTTCCCAAGGATCATCACTCGCGCCGCGGCCTCCTCAAGCTCGTCGGCCAGCGCCGTCGCCTTCTCGCGTATCTCGTGAAGAAGGACAACACGCGCTACCGAGCCGTCATCGGACGGCTCGGCCTTCGCCGCTAGCCCTCGGGCCTGCGGTTCCGGGACCACCGGAGCCGAGCTCGACGGCAGATTCGGCAGCCCGACCCGCAACAGGTCGTCCCTCCTCCACGGCAGGAGGAATACCAACCCGTGTCACAGGTCTTTGAGACCCAGTTCGGTGGTCGAACGCTGACCATCGAAACCGGCAAGCTTGCCCGCCTCGCTGGCGGCGCGGTCACCGTCCGTTACGGCGACACCATGGTGCTCGGCACCGCCAATCGGTCCGAGCCGCGGCCCGGCCTCGACTTCTTTCCGCTGACCGTCGACTTCGAGGAGCGGATGTACGCCGCGGGCAAGATCCCGGGCGGCTTCATCAAGCGCGAATCGCGCCCGTCGGAGAACGCGATCCTGGCCGCTCGCCAGACGGACCGGCCGATCCGGCCGCTGTTCCCGGAGGGCTACAAGGACGACGTCCAGCTCGTCATCACGGTCCTCTCGACCGACCAGGAGAACAACCCCGACGTCATCGGCACGGTTGCCGCGTCGGCGGCCCTGACGATCAGCGAGATCCCGTTCAACGGCCCCATCGGCGCGGTTCGCGTCGGCCGGATCGACGGTGAGTTCGTCGTCAACCCGATCCACACCCAGCTGGCCGACTCGGAGCTCGACCTGATCGTCGCCGGCACCCGCGACGCGATCATGATGGTCGAGGCCGGCGCGAAGCTGCTGCCCGAGGACGTGATGGCCGAAGCCATCCTGTTCGGGCATCGCAGTCTCCAGCCGCTCATCGACATCCAGGAGGAGCTCCAGAAGGCCGTCGGCAAGGCCAAGCGGCTGCCGTACATCGAGCCCTCGCCAGCCTCGGTCCTCGAGTTCGCCTCGGCCACGGACGCCCAGCGCGAGCTGGTCGTGATCGACGTCGAGACGACCGGCACCGATCCGAAGATGTCCGATCTCGTCGAGGTCGCCGCGGTCAAGGTCAAGGGCACCAGGGTCGTCGACCGCTGGTCGAGCTTCGTGAACCCAGGCCGTCCGATCGTCGGCAACCAGATGCACGGCATCACCGACAAGGACGTCGCCGGCGCCCCGAGCCCGAAGGAGGCAGCCGCCAAGCTGCTGTCCTTCGTCGGCGACGCCCTGATCGTCGGTCACAACGTCGGCTTCGACCTCGGCTTCGTTGAAGAGGCGCAGGGCGACGGTTTCCGGTTCAAGCCGGGCACCTACCTCGACACCCTGGTCATCGCCCGTGAGGGCTATCCGGGCGCGGATTCCTACAAGCTTCCCGACCTCGCCCGGTTCTTCGGCGTCGAGCTGACCCAGAGCCACCGGGCGCTGCCCGACGCAGAGGCCACGGCCAACCTGCTGCTCTGGTTCGCCAGCGACCTGCCGGCTCGGATCTCCAGCCTGCGGACGTCGATTGCCGATGCGGTCCGCGCCAGCCGGAACGGCGGCGACACCACCAAGCTCCTCGAAGCGGCGCGGCGCCAGGCCCGCGTGAGCAAGGGCCTCTTCAGCCTGCTCCAGAAGCAGACCGTCCGCCGGCTCGTGCTCGATGAGGGCATCCGCATCGACGGCCGCGCGCTGACCGACATCCGGCCGATCACCGTCGAGGTCGGGCTCATCCCGCGAGCCCACGGCTCCGGGCTCTTCACCCGCGGCGAGACCCAGGCGCTGACCGTCGCGACGCTGGGCGCGTCATCCGACGTCCAGCGGATCGACACGATCAGCCCGGAGACCGAGAAGCGTTACATCCACCACTACAACTTCCCGCCGTACAGCACCGGCGAGAACAAGATGATGCGCGGGCCAAGCCGGCGCGACATCGGCCACGGCCACCTGGCCGAGCGAGCCCTCGTGCCGGTCCTGCCGAGCCACGACGAGTTCCCGTACGTGATCCGGCTCGTGTCGGAGTGCGTCACCTCGAACGGCTCGACGTCGATGGCCTCCACGTGCGGCTCGACGCTGGCCCTCATGGACGCCGGCGTACCGATCAAGGCGCCTGTTGCCGGCGCGGCGATGGGCCTCATCAGCGAGGCTGACGGCCGGTTCGTCGTCCTGACCGACATCCTCGGCAAGGAAGACGCGATCGGGGACATGGACTTCAAGGTGACCGGCACGCGGGACGGCGTCACCGCCCTGCAGATGGACATCAAGGTCCAGGGCATCAGCGAGGCGATCATCCGCGACGGCCTGGCCCAGGCCCGGACGGCGCGGCTCGCGATCCTCGACAAGATGGCCGAGGTCCTGCCGGCGGCGCGCGAGAGCATGAGCGACTTCGCGCCGCGGATCATCACCATCAAGATCAATCCCGAGAAGATCCGGGAGATCATCGGCAAGGGCGGCTCCATGATCCGCAAGATCCAGGAGGAGACCCAGACCGAGATCAACGTCGAGGACGATGGCACCGTGGAGATCGCCGCCGTCTCCGGCGAGAACTCGCGCAAGGCGATCACGTGGATCGAGAGCCTGACCCGCGAGGTCGAGATCGGTGCCCTGTACCTGGGCACCGTCACCCGGATCATGTCCTTCGGCGCATTCGTGGAGATCCTTCCCGGCAAGGAAGGCCTCGTCCGGATCGGCGAGCTGGCCGACTATCACGTGCCGAGCGTCGAGGACGTCGTGTCCGTCGGCGACGAGGTCATGGTGGTGGTCATCGAGATCGACCGCCAGGGTCGCGTCAACCTCTCCCGCAAGGCGGCCATGCAGCGCCACCTCGCCAAGGAGCCCGTCAGCTCGTAATCCAACCTGGTCTGCAGTGCGCAGGGCGCGGCCGCGAGGTCGCGCCTTTCGCGTTTGTGGGCCGCATCCCGGTCGCCTTTCGGCGCTCCCGGACCGCGAGGTCGGGCCTTGCGCGTTCCTGGCTCCCGGTCGCGTTTCGAAGGGGACGCGGGGGTGACGTCGCGCCTGCGCGTTTCCGAACTCCCGGCCTGCATCCAGGCGAGCGACCCTGCCATACCGACCTGGAGGGACGATTAGGCAGCGAGCCAACCACTGGGCCCCTGCCGCAACGGGTCCTTTTGTCCCGAAACAAGCGTGGGCCGGGAGAATTCCACGACGCCGCTACCGCCAGGCGGCGGGTCCCGCGCCCTCGAACGAACCTGGTCGTCTGTGGGTGTCGATCTGGCAGGAATGCGGCTCGCGAGCCAAGCCAAACCGCATCAGACGGTCACCGTGGGGTAGTTGGATCGCCCTTTCGGTCGATTCGAGGGTGCGGGCAACCGGCGTCCGGGCCAACTTGTCCCGCCACGAGCGTGGCTCGGGATGGAAATCCTTCGGGATAGGCGGCCGCGGGCGGCCTCAGCGCTGGGAACCCGATCTAACGGCCCCCGGGTGGTTGTCTGAGACAAATCAGGGCTGAGGCGCTTCGCCGCGCACAACGAGTGAGGGTGCGTCGTTCGCCGAGCCGGCGTCGCTCTCGTGGGCTCCGGCTTCGCGCCACGGCTTGCGACGATCAGGCCGTGGCCGGTACGTCGGCCACGGGGGCGACATGGGACATGATCGCCAGCATGTTGCCGTCGGGGTCGTCAAAGAACGCCATCCAGTCCTCGACGCCGGTCGTGTCGTCCTTGTAGATGCGGTGCGGGGCGCCCTGGAACCGGACGCCTCGCTCGGTTAGCTGGCGATGGGCATGGCCGATGTCCGGCACGAGGAAGTACAGGACCGAGCTTGGCCGCCACTTTTCCTCGGCAACCGCGTGGAGGTAGAGCCGGATCCCGCCGCAGTCGAAGAAGACGAGATCCCCGAACGTGAAGATGTGGGGCAGCTGGAGGACGTCGCGATACCAGGCCTCGGTCGCCGGTGCAGAGCGGGCGTACATCGAGACCTGGCCCAGCGGGCCGAGCGAGAGCGTGTCATTCATGACGTTCTTCCTTTCCCCCTTCAGGAGGCAGGCTTCGCCGCCGGAACCGTGATCGGAACCGCGGTAGGCCGCTGATATACTCCGCCGGTGCCCGCCCGAGCACCGTCGCGACCTACCGAGGCACATCCCGGATGACTGATCGATCCTTGACTGTCGCTGTCGTCGGCGCCACCGGCGTCGTCGGCCAGACGATGGTCCGGGTGCTCCAGGAACGACGCTTTCCGGTCTCGGAGCTGCGCCTCCTGGCCTCCTCGCGATCCGCCGGGACCATCGTGGCGATCGACGGCAAGGAGCATGTCGTCCAGGAAGCGGTCGCCGCCGCGTTCGAGGGCGTCGACGTCGCCCTGTTCAGCGCGGGCGGATCGGTGTCGCGAACCCTCGCCCCGCTCGCCGTGGAACGGGGCGCCACGGTCATCGACAACTCGAGCGCGTGGCGCATGGATCCGGGCGTGCCGCTGGTGGTGAGCCAGGTCAACCCGGACGACCTCGAGGCGCACGAGGGAATCATCGCCAACCCGAACTGCTCGACCATGCAGCTGGCTCCGCCGCTGATGGCGTTGCGCGACAGCGTGGGTCTCGAGCGGGTGATCGTCGACACGTACCAGTCCGTGTCCGGTACCGGCGCCGAGGCGGTTGCCGAGCTGGAGGACCAGGTTCGGGCGTACGTCGCCGGTGAGCCCATGCGGGCGAGGGTGTACGCCCATCCGATTGCCTTCAACGCGCTGCCCGAGATCGATGTCTTCCGCGACGACGGCTACAGCCAGGAGGAGTGGAAGGTCGTCACGGAGAGCCGCAAGATCCTCCACCTGCCCGAGCTCCGGGTGTCGTGCACGGCGGTCCGGGTGCCGGTCTTCATCAGCCACTCCGAGGCCGTCCACGTCGAGACCCGCGACCCGATCACGCCGGACGAGGCGCGGCGACTGTTCGCTGCGGTGCCCGGCGTCATCGTCCACGACGACCCACGGGCCCATGAGTACCCGCTCGCCACCGACGCGGCCGGGCGCGACGAGATCTTCGTCGGGCGGGTCCGCCGCGATGTCTCGCTCCCGGATGGGCGGGGCTTGGCGTTCTGGGTCGTTGCCGACAACGTCCGCAAGGGCGCCGCGACGAACGCCGTCGACCTTGCCGAGCTGCTGGTCGCGCGAGGCTGGGTGGCGCCAGCCGCCCGCCGCGGGTCGCGTGACGCGCTGGGCGGATCTCCCCCGGCTGAAGGCCGGCAGCCCGGCGAGAGGCAGCCCGGCGAGAGTGTGGCGGTCGCCGCCGCGCCGCAACCCGTCGACGGCGCGCCGGTCGCCGGGGCGAGGGTGTGACGCCCGAGGAGCGGCGGACGGCGCTCGACGCGATTGCGGCAGAGGTTCGGACGTGCACCAACTGTCGGCTCGCGGCCGGCCGAACCAAGGCGGTGCCCGGTGAGGGCCACCCCGACACGGAAGTGGTGTTCGTCGGCGAGGGTCCGGGCTTCAACGAGGACCGCGAGGGTCGGCCGTTCGTCGGTCGCGCCGGCACCCTGCTCGTGAGGATGCTCGCGACGCTGGGCTGGCGGCGCGAGGAGGTCTTCATCACCAATATCGTGAAGTGCCGTCCGCCCGACAACCGGGATCCCGAGCCCGACGAGGTGGCCGCCTGCCTGCCGTACCTGCATCGCCAGCTCGAGATCCTCGATCCGGCGCTGGTGGTCACCCTGGGACGCCACTCGATGGCTCGCTTCATGCCCGGCTCGCGGATCGGCCAGGCCCACGGCACGATGCGGCCCGCCGATCCTGAGAGCGGCGCCGGCGACGCCCTGGTCTACGCGCTGTACCACCCGGCTGCGGCGCTTCGGAGCACGGAAGTCGAGCGCCAGAGCTTCGATGACGTGGCGGGCATCCCGGCGGCGCTCGTCGAGGCGCGGCGCCGGCGAGCGGAGAGGGCGGCTCCGGCGAAGGTGACAGCCACGAGCGCCGCGACGGCCGCTGCGGCGGCCGCCCCAACAGGATTCGCGGAGACACTTCCCCCGAGCGGCCTTCCCGCTGCCATCCGGCCCGACGATCCCGGGCCGTCGCTCGATCCCATGACCCTCTTCTGAGCACGTAGTCGATGGCCAAATCGAAGCGCGCCGGGACGGCGACAGCCGTCCGCCCGACCGGACCCGCGCCGAGCGACGGGCTCCTCCGGATCATCCCCCTCGGCGGGGTGGGGGAGATCGGCAAGAACATGTACCTCTTCGAGTACGGCGACGACATCGTCGTGATCGATTGCGGCCTGATGTTCCCCGACGAAGAGATGTTCGGCATCGACCTCGTCATCCCCGACATCACCTACCTCAAGGAGCGCCGGGCCAACGTCAAGGCATTCCTGATCACCCACGCCCACGAGGACCACGTTGGGGGACTGCCGTACATCCTTCCCGAGTTCCCGGGCGTCCCTGTCTACGCCTCCACGCTCGCGCGCGGCCTGCTCGGCAACAAGATCAAGGAGCACAAGCTCAACAACAATCCGGTGCTGGCCCTCGAGCCCGGCGACGAGCTCCCGATCGGCCCGTTCACGGCGATCCCGTTCCGCGTCGGCCACTCGATCCCGGATGCGATGGGCATCGCGCTTCGCACCCCGGTCGGCACGGTCGTCCACACCGGCGACTTCAAGTTCGATCACACGCCGGTCGACGGCAAGCTGTCGGACTTCGCGATCCTCGCCCGGCTCGGCGAGGAGGGCGTCCTGTGCCTGCTGTCCGACTCGACCCGCGCCGAGAACCCCGGCTACACGCCGTCGGAGCGAACAGTCGGCGAGGCCTTCCGCGAGATCATGGAGCCGCTCGACGGCCGGGTCATCGTGGCCACCTTCGCCAGCAACATCGCCCGGATCCAGCAGGTCCTCGACGCCGCGGCGGCGTTCGAGCGCAAGGTCGCCGTCATCGGCCGGTCAATGGAGCAGAACTTCCGGATCGCAGCAGACCTTGGCTACCTGAAGTTCGATCCCGGGATGATCGTCCCGAAGGATCGCATCGGCGACGTGCCCGACGGCAAGCTGGTCGTCGCGACGACGGGCTCGCAGGGCGAACCGATGAGCGGTCTCGCCCGGATGGCCAACCGGGACCACCGCTTCGTCGAGATCCAGGCCGGCGATACAGTCATCGTCAGCGCCAGCCCGATCCCCGGCAACGAGGAGTACGTCGCCCGGACGATCGACAACCTCTTCAAGGCCGGCGCCAACGTCATCTACCACGCCATCCGGCACGCCCACGTCTCCGGGCACGGCAGCCAGGAAGAGCTGAAGCTCATGCTCAACCTGACCCGGCCGAAGCACTTCATCCCGATGCACGGCGAGTTCCGGATGCAGGTCCAGCATGGTCGCCTGGCGATCGAGACCGGCGTGCTCCCGGAGAATGTCTTCATCATCGAGAACGGGACGCCGATCGAGATCGCGAGCGACGGCAGCGCCCGCCGCGGCCAGGCGGTGCCGGCCGGCTACGTGTACGTCGACGGGCTGTCGGTCGGCGAGGTCGGGGACGTCGTCCTGCGTGACCGCAAGGCGCTGGCCAGCGACGGGATGTTCATGGTCGTCGTCACCGTCGACAAGCAGACCGGCTCGATCATCGG
>DASQFM010000041.1:0-3455 GCA_035633135.1 Candidatus Eiseniibacteriota bacterium | reverse complement strand
GGACGCCGGCGATGACGGACCTGGCGGTCCGGGGTCATGATTCGCGCCAACCCGCAGGGGAGCCACGATGATCCAGGGCAATCGACCCCGGCCGACCCACGACCGCGGCCTCGGGCTGTTGGCGGTGATGGTGCTGCTCGGGGCGCCGCTCCTGGCCGGCTGCGAAAGCGTGCGCGCGCCCGGAGAGGACACGTCCGCTCCGGTCGGCGGTGCCGGGGCAGCTCGCAACGGGCTGCCGGACGGCGAGCCGATCCGGATCGGCGCCGTCTTTCCGATCGACGGCAACGCGGCCGTGCTGGCGCTGCCCGAGCTGGCGGGCGTGCAGATCGCGGCCGACCTCGTGAACGCGGACGGGGGCATCGGCGGACGTCCGGTCGAGCTCGATATCCGGAGCCTCGAGTCGCGGGCCGCCGCGCCGGCGGTGATGGACGGCCTCAAGCGAGACGGAATCGAGGTCGTGATCGGCGCCTATTCATCGGACCTCTCGATCGCCGCCAGCAGCGCCGCAGACGCGGCCGGCCTGCTGTACTGGGAGGCTGGGGCCGTAGCCGATCAGCTGACCGGCAGGGGCCTGCCGCTCGTCTTCCGGGTCGGCGCGAGCGGCGCGAACCTCGGCGCCAACTCGGCCGCGTTCGCCGCCGCCGAGCTCGCCCCGCGGCTGGGAAAGCGTCCGGCCGACCTGCGGGTCGCCATCGCGGCGGCCGACGACGAATATGCCGCCTCGGTGGCCGATGCCGCCGCGGCCACCGCCTCCGCGGCGGGAGTCCCGGTTGTCCTGCGCCGGAGCTACAACCTGAGCCTGCCGGACTGGCCGGCGGTCATGGCCGACCTCGCCGCTGCCCGGCCCGACGCGATCATCCTGGCGTCCCATATCCCGGACGGCATCGCCTTCCGGCAGGCCATGCTGACGGCGGGTCTCAAGGTCGGGGCGCTGATCGGTTCCACGATGGCGGAATGCGACCCGGATTTCGCCGGTGAGCTCGGGCCGGACGCGATCGGTATCTTCGCCTCCGATCGCCCGACGGCCGGGTTCAAGCCGACCGCCCTCAACCCCGACGCCCGCACCGCGTATGACCGTTTCGCGGCCGCATGGGCCGCGAATCCGCTCTACCCGGGCGCCGGCCGGGCCGCGACCGGGGATCCGGGTAGCAATGGCACGCCGGGCGACGAGGGCAACGCGGGGTCCGGTTCCTACGGCGGCTCGTCGGGCGGCCCCGCGTACGGCGACTCGACATATGGCGACTCGACATACGGCGACTCGGAATACATGATCTCGGGCCCCGACTCGCCGACGGCCGCGGCGAACGAGGAGGCGCTCGCGGGCTTCTCGGCCGCCTGGGTCCTGTTCCACCACGCGCTGGCCGCGGCGGCCGAGGCGGGCGAGCTCGACACGGCGTCGATCGCGGCAGCTGCCCGCGCCCTCGACCTGCCGGAGGGCGCGCTGCCCAACGGCGCCGGCCTGCGCTTCTCGACCGATCTCGCAACCCTGGGCCAGAACGAGCGGGCCGCGGCCGTCATCTGGCAGTGGCAGGCAGTCCGTCAGTACGCGTTCGTCTGGCCGGCCAGCTACGCGACAGGGGAGATCGCGTTCGTCCCGCTCGAGCGGTGATTGCCGTTGGCATCCGCCAGCTCGCCCCGGCCCACCAGGCCGCCCTCCTGTCCCTCGGCCTGGTCGCCGTGGTCGGCGCGCGCTGGGCGGCAACGATCGGTGGCGCCGCCGGAGGCCTGGCCGTTGGCCTCCTCTTCGGTGCCGCGCTGCTCGCGCTCGCGGCGCTCGCCGGACGGCCGCCGATCGAGCGGAACCTGCCGGCCGCCGCCGCGATCGGCCTGGCCGGTGGTTTGGCCCTCGTGGGCATCGCCCTGGTGGCGCGGCTGCCCGTCGTGAGCTCGCCCATGCCGTCCGGCTCGTTCGCGGGCCCGGCGGCCATCTTCGTTCCGTGGGTCGCGATCACCGTCCTCGTCGCAACGGCGGAAGAGCTGGTCCTGCGCGGCGCGCTGTTTCGGGCCTTCGAAGCGTCCGCCGGGCTGACCGCGGCGGTCCTCCTGACGACGCTCGCCTTCGCGCTCATGCACGTGCCGCTGTACGGCTGGCACGTGGTCCCGCTCGATCTCGGCGTCGGCCTGTGGCTCGCCGGTCTACGGCTGCTCTCCGGCGGGATCGTCGCGCCGGCCGTGGCCCACATGATCGCGGACCTGGTGACGTGGTGGCTGTGACGTGCGGGCTGTGCGGTGGGACGTGATGACCCGAGGACGGCGCGGCGCGGCCATGGCCTGCCTGGTGCTCGGACTCGGCATCGCGGCCACGGCCCAGGTCCTGGCACCGCTGCCCGGCCCGCCCCTTTACGACGGCGTCGTGCCGACGGAGCCGTACGTCTATCTCTCGCCGCCGCCGGGCAGCCAGGGTGGCGCCCAGGGCGCCGCGGCGACCCCGGCGGTCATGGACGGAACGAGCCCGCTGGTCGCCGTCGCCACGCCTGAGCTGATTCCCCAGGCGCAGATCTTCGCCGTCCCCGGCTCGCTGACCCTGCCTCCCGGCACGACCGCGCTGTCCGTCGAGATCGCACCGATCCCGGCTCCGGCGGGGCCGGCCGATGGACACATCAGCGGCAACGTCTACCGGATCTCGGTCACCGACCAGGCCGGGACGCCGATCACCGCGCCGGCCTCGGCCCAGGTCAGCATCGTCATGCGGGCAGCCGATTCCCAGCTCCTCGACGGCGTCGTCGCCCGCTTCGAGAATGGCACCTGGGAACGCCTCGAGACGGCGCCGGCGGGCCTCGGCGGGACATTCCTCGCCGTCGTGACCGAGTTCGGCGACTTCGCTGTCCTGGCGCCACAGGGTGGAAGCGAGGAATCGGCGTCACCGGGGGCCGGCTCGCCGTTGCCGACTGCCGAGCCGACCCCCGCTCCGGCAAGCGCCGGGCCAATCACGATCCTCGCGGCGGCAGGCCTCGCGGTCCTGGTCGTGCTCGTCATCGCCGCCTATGCCGTTCGTCGCGCCGGGCGGCGCCAGGCCCAGGCCAACGGCCGACGTCGTCGCCGCTGATCGCTCGGCGCGCACCCATCGCGTCCCGTAACCGAACGTCAGTTCGACAGCGCCCCGGGAATTGTGTTAGAGTTCGGGGACGACGCCGGAAATGCGGCGCCGAGGAATACGCGACAACACGATCACTCCCTCTCAAAGGTTCTCGGCGAGAAAGGTTCGCTGAGGTCGCACGAGAAGGAGTGTTTTTCATGTTCACAGCCGACAAGACCCTGGTCTGTGCCGACTGCCGCCAGGAGTTCGTGTTCACCGCGAGCGAGCAGCAGTTCTACGCCGACCGACAGTTCAGCGAGCCGCGTCGCTGCGTCACCTGTCGCGCCGCCCGCAAGGCCGCGCGCAACGATGACGGCTACGGCCAGTCATCCGGTGGGGGCTACAGCGGCGGGTACTCGAGCGGCGGCAATGCCGGCGC
>DASQFM010000040.1:0-5887 GCA_035633135.1 Candidatus Eiseniibacteriota bacterium | reverse complement strand
GCCGAGCCCGCCGGATAGCCCGCCGAGCCCGCCGGATAGCACGCGGCGCTATCGTGAGCGGCTCAGGACCGGTCGCAGCAACGAGGCGCAGACCATGACGCAGATCGCAGAGCCGATGCCGGCCGAGGTCGGCCGCCCGATCGGCGAGACCGTCAATCACTGGATCGGCGGCCATCGGGTCGCGGGAACCTCCGGCCGCCGGGGTCCGATCTTCGACCCCGCCCGGGGCGTGATCGCACGAGAGGTCGACTTCGCCTCGGTGGAGGATGTCAACGCCGCCGTGGCGGCCGCCACGGCGGCGTTCCCGGCCTGGCGGGCCACCTCACTCTCGAAGCGGACCGACATCATGTTCCGCATCCGGAACCTCGTGGAGGCCCACCGCCGGGATCTCGCGGGACTCCTGACCGCGGAGCACGGCAAGGTGCCGTCGGACGCGCTCGGTGAGATCGCCCGCGGCCTGGAGAACCTCGAATTCGCCTGCGGCGTTCCCAACCTCCTGAAGGGCGGGTTCAGCGAGCAGGTCTCGTCGGGCATCGACGTCTACCAGATCCGCCAGCCGCTCGGGGTCGCAGCCGGGATCACGCCGTTCAACTTCCCGGCCATGGTGCCGATGTGGATGTTCGCCACGGCGATCGCCTGCGGCAACACCTTCGTCCTGAAGCCGTCGGAGAAGGATCCGTCGGCGTCGCTCTACCTCGCCGAGCTGCTCAAGGAAGCCGGAGTCCCGGACGGCGTGTTCAACGTCGTCAATGGCGACAAGGTCGCGGTCGACGCAATCCTCGAGCACCCCGACATCGCTGCCGTGTCGTTCGTCGGCTCGACCCCCATCGCCCGATACATCTATGAGACCGGCACCCGTCACGGCAAGCGCGTCCAGGCGCTCGGCGGCGCGAAGAACCACATGATCGTCCTGCCCGACGCCGAGATAGACATGGCCGCCGACGCGGCAGTGTCCGCCGGCTACGGCTCCTCGGGCGAGCGTTGCATGGCGATCGCGACCATCGTCGCCGTCGGCTCCGTGGCCGATCCGCTGGTCGACGCCATCAAGACCCGCCTGCCGAAGGTCCGCGTCGGGCCGGGCACCGATCCCGAGGCGGAGATGGGGCCGCTCGTGACGCGCCAGCACCGCGACAAGGTGGCTTCCTACCTGGACTCAGCGATCGAGCAGGGCGCAACGGTGGTCACCGACGGGCGGGAGCATCCGCTGTTCCGCGATTCCGACGGCTTCTTCCTCGGGGCCTCGCTGATCGACGACGTGCAGCCCACGATGGACTGCTACCGCGACGAGATCTTCGGCCCGGTCCTGACCGTCGTCCGGGTCGACTCCTACGCCGAGGCGCTCCGCCTGGTGAACGAGAACCCGTACGGCAACGGCACGGCGATCTTCACCCGCGACGGCGGCGCCGCGCGGCAGTTCCAGTTCGACGTCAACGTCGGGATGGTCGGGGTCAACGTGCCGCTCCCGGTGCCGGTCGCCTACTACAGCTTCGGCGGCTGGAAGGCGTCGCTGTTCGGCGACCTTCACATGTACGGCCCCGAGGGAATCCAGTTCTACAGCCGGGCCAAGGTCGTCACCGCCCGCTGGCCCGACCCCGGCACCTCGAAGGTCGACCTCGGCTTCCCGCGCACCCGATAACGAACTCCTTCCGCGCCTTGCCGTGCGAGCACGTTCGAGGGGGCGCTACCCCTCCGGGGACCAGGCCTGCAGCTCGACGATGTTGCCGTCCGGGTCGGTGCCGTAGCACCAAGTGACTCGCCGGCCATCGCTCGTCGTCAGCGTGACGACCTCGCCGATCTGGCCACCGCCGGCCGCTCCGACGGCTTCCAGCGCGGCCTCGACGTCGGGCACCTGGAAGGCGATGTGGCCCCAGCCCGGCCGCGAGACGGACGGCCCGGGATGCTCCGCCATCGCATCGTAGGAGTAGATCTCGAGGGTCGGCCCGGCGTCGCCGTGCCCCGGTAGTCGGAGGTGCGCGCCGGTGAGGTGGGCATCCTCCAGGCCTGTCGCCGCGTCCAGATCCGGCCCCTGATAATCCCGCTCGGGTGGCACGAGCTCGGCGCCGAAGACGGTGCCATAGAAGGCAGCCAGGCGGCGCCAGTCGCGACCGGTCAGGTTGACGTGGCCGAACTTGGCGCCCTGGATCGGGTTGCCGGCTGTAAATCGTCGCCCGCCGTCCTCGGTCATTCCGTCCTTCGTCATTCCGACTCGCGCGATGCCGGCGCGGGCGGTACGCGCCGCAGGACCAGCAGCGCCAGGTCGTCCGCCGCGTCTGCGTCGCCCTGGAAGCGGGTTACCGATCGATCTATGGCTCCGACGAGCTCCTCGGCCGTCCCGGTTCGATTCCGACCCACCACGGCCCGCAGGCGCTCGTCGCCGAATCGCCGGCCGCCCGGGTCCGTCGCATCGGTGACGCCGTCGGTGTAGAGCACCAGCTGGTCGCCAGGTCCGAGCTCGACCTTCGATTCGGTCAGCCCGAGCTTCGGGAATGCGCCGATGAGCGGGCCGCCATCCGGCAGCCAGCGGATCCGGCCCCGCCCGGCCGGGACCAGGAGCGGCGCCTCATGACCGGCATTGGCGATGCGCAGCGAGCCCGACTCGAGGTCGAGCAACGCGGCCAGGATCGTCACGAACAGGCCCGTCCGCCGCTCCCCGACGAGGATCCGATTGGTCCGCTCCAGCGCCTCGACGGGATCGTTGGTGCGATCGAGGGCCGCCCGGACGACCGGCCGGATGAACGCCATCAGCAGGGCCGCGGAGATGCCCTTGCCCGAGACGTCGGCGATGACGAGCGCCAGGTGGCGGGCGTCGGGCCCGGGCGGCACCGGGAATACATCGAAGAAGTCGCCGCCGATCTGCCGGGCGGGCCGGTAGTCGCAGGCGACCTCCCAGCCCTCGACCGCCGGCGTTGCGAGCTGCACGAGGCTGCGCTGGATTCGCCGGGCGATGCGGAGCTCCTGCTCGAGCCGCGCGGCATCCCGCGTTGCCCGTGCCAGCGACGCTTCCGCTGCCAGGTCCGCCTGCGCACGGCGGTCGGCCTCGTCTGCGAGGGCCTGGAGGCCCGCGTGGAGCGCGCGCGCGGCAGCCGCGGTCGATGGCAGCTGCGCACCCCGGTCGAGGACCACCCGCGCGACCGACGCCCCCCGGACCACGATCACGAGGTCGCCACGCTCCGCAGTCGCTCCGGCGCCGACTTCGACGATCCGCAGAGCGTCCCCGCCCGCCAGCGGGGTGAACGCGTCGATCAACGACGCCAGGCGTTCGGCGCCGATGAGCTCCGCAAGCCCGAGACGATCGGACGCGGCCGGTTCAGGTTGCGCGGCCGGAGCAGCCTGCGCCGGCGGGGCCTGTTGCGCCGGCGAGGCAGGCTTCGCCGTCGGATCAGGTCCCCTGGATGGATTCGATGGCGTCCGCCCTGGTGGGCCGGGAGTCGAACAGGCGCTTCAGCCCGGTCCGCTCGAGGACTCGATCGACCGGCGGCTGGAGCCCGGCCAGGCGCACCGCCGGAGCGGCGTCGGGATCGTGGTCCTCGGCCATCTCGTGCAGTGCTCCCCACCCCGCCTCCGGGTCCGGGGGCGCCTCGCCGCGCATGATCCGGACCGCCGAATACAGCGCGACCAGGCCGGAGCTGGCCATGAACGTCAGCTCCGTCAGCTCCAGGACGAGACCGCGAGCCCCATCGTCGTAGGCCTGCCGGACGTTCGCAACGAGCAGCTCGAAGTTCGACGCGTCGAGCTCGCCGATGAGCGAGATGACGGCGATCTGCGGCGACCCGGCGACGTGCTCGGTGTCGATGGTCATCGGCATGCTCAGTCCTCCCCGGGTTGCCGGTCGATGACGCGGACGATCGTCAGCTCGTTGCCGCCGTCCGGTCGGACACGATGATGCACCGCGTCCGCCCCGGCCCGCATCAAATGCACCCCCATGCCCCCGGGTTTGCGCTCGAGCGGCGGGATCGAGAGGTCCGGCTCGGGCACCGCGGTCGGGTCGAACGGACGGCACCAATCGATGAGGCGCACCTCCATCCGGCCATTGCGCCGCCGAGCGTGGGCGAGGATCTCGCCGGCGGTGCCTTCGTAGCCGTGGACGATGATGTTCGTCGCGGCCTCGTCGACGGCCTGGACGAGGTCGGCCACGGCGGCGGGAGCAAGACCGGCGGCATCGGCCGACGAACGGACGAAGGCCCGCAGCTCGCCCATCCGGGCCACCTCGGCGGGAATTCGCAGCGTTCGCGTGGCCGCGCCACTCACCACCACGGGCTCGGGCTCAGGCCAGGCGCGCGAAGTCGGCGGTCGCGCGCTTCACGAACTGCCCGTGGCCCTTGCGGCCCGTGAACTCGCCGTTCCGGACGATCACCGACCCGCGCGACAGCACGATCTCGGAGCTGCCCTGGACCTTGCGGCCCTCGTAGCACGAGTAGTCGACGTCCATGTGGTGGGTCTTGGCCGAGATCTTCCGCTTGCGCGAAGGATCGTAGACGACGATGTCGGCGTCCGACCCGACGGCGATCGTGCCCTTCCGCGGGTACATCCCGAACAGCCGGGCCGGTGCCGTGGAGATGATCTCGACCCAGCGCTCCCGGCTGATCCGGCCACCGACGACGCCGCCGTCATGCAGCAGGTCTAGCCGGTCCTCGACGCCCGGGAGGCCGTTTGGGATCTTGCGGAAGTCGCCCCGACCCATCTCCTTCTGGCCGTGGAAGTCGAACGGGCAGTGGTCCGTCGAGACGACCTGCAGGTCGTCCTTGACGAGCCCGGTCCAGAGCTCCGCCTGGTGGTCCGCCGGCCGCAGCGGCGGCGAGCACACGAACTTGGCGCCCTCGAAGCCGTGGCCGAGGTCATCGAGCGACAGGAACAGGTACTGCGGGCAGGTCTCGGCGAACGTCATCGCGCCGCGATCGCGGGCCGCCCGAACCTCGTCCAGCGCGTCCCGGGCGGAGAGGTGGACGATGTAGACGGGCACCTTCGCAGCCTCGGCGAGTCGGATCACGCGGTTCGTCGCCTCACCCTCGAAGATCGGGTAGCGCGCGAGGCCATGGCCGATCGGATCGGTGGTCCCGGCGGCAATCAGGTCTGCCGCCACGACGTCGATCGCGGGCCCGTTCTCGGCGTGAATCAGGATCAGGCCGCCGTTCTTCGCCGTCCGCTGCATCGCCCGGAAGATGGCCGCGTCGTCGCTGTAGAAGACGCCCGGGTAAGCGGTGAAGAGCTTGAAATCGGGAACGCCTTCCGCGACGAGCTGGTCCATCTCGGCGAGGGTGTCGTCGTTGACGTCGCTCATGATCATGTGGAACCCGTAGTCGGCGACGGCGTTGCCCTGGGCCTTCGCGTGCCACGCGTCGAGGCCCTCGCGGAGGCTCTTGCCGCGCGACTGGACCGCGAAATCGACGATCGTCGTGGTGCCTCCGAAGGCGGCCGCGCGAGTACCGGTCTCGAAGGTGTCCTTGGCGAACGTCCCGCCGAACGGCAGCTCCATGTGGGTGTGGACGTCGATGCCGCCGGGGATCACGTAGCGGTCCGTCGCGTCGATCGTCTCGTCGACGGTGACGCCGCCGCTAAGGCCGAGGCCGATCTGGGCGATCCGCTCGCCGTCGATGAGCACGTCGGCGGGGTAGGAGGCCTCGGCCGTGACGATCGTCCCGTTCGCGATCAGGGTTCGCATCGATCCTCCCGCTAGCGCATGCAGCGGCGAGCTGCCAGCGCCATGCTAGCGGGGGAGTGGCCGATCGGCCTCGTCAGCCGATCGGCAGGTTCAGGTCGATGCCGAATGCGTGGGCCAGCCCGAGTCGGACCGCCCAGACGAGGGCGGCGCCGAGGAAGGCGCCGAGCGAGGCGATGAACGCGATGCGGGTCAGGCGCTCGCGCTGCCGTTCGCGGCGCGCGGTCGGCC
>DASQFM010000039.1:0-5664 GCA_035633135.1 Candidatus Eiseniibacteriota bacterium | reverse complement strand
CGTCGCCCCGGGGCTCTCGCGAGCGGCGGCTGAATCAGGTCGCGAGCCCCGTCAGGCTGGCCCCTGAGCGGCGGGGGCCGGAGTGCGCCTGTATCATCCGCCGGGCATGCGCAGAACCGGTCCAATCCTCATTTTCGTCGTTGGCCTGCTCGCCCTCTTCATCGATTTCTGGCCCAGCCTGTACCTGCCCGAGTTCAGCTCGGAGGGCGGAACCCGGAAGATCGAGACCAAGCTCGGGCTCGATCTCCAGGGCGGCCTGAAGGTCGAGTACCGCGTCGACCCGGCGGGCGGCAAGTCGCCGACCTTGGCCGACGTCGAGGTCGTCAAGCAGATCATCGAGCGCCGGGTCAACTCGACCGGCGTGGCCGAGCCCGTTGTCGTGACGTCCGGCACGGACCGGATCGTTGTCGAGGTCCCGGGCATCAGCGACACCGCCGCGATTCGGCGGCTAGTCGGCCAGACGGGCCAGCTGCAGTTCGTGCCGCTGCCTGCGGAGCGATACGGCACCGGCAATGCTCCTGGGCCGAGCCAGGCCGTGCAGGGCCAGCCGCTGCCGACCGAGGAGACGCCGCTCTTCTCCGGCGAGGAGCTCCAGAGCGCGACCGTCGGTACCGACCAGCAGGGCCAGCGAACCGTCAACTTCGTGCTCAAGGACAACGGCAAGAACCTGTTCGCCGACTACACCTCCAAGCACGTCGGTCAGTTCTTCGCGATCGTCCTGGACACTGTCGTCATCTCGGCGCCAACGATCAACGAGCCGATTCCCGGCGGGACCGTCCAGATCTCGGCCGGGGGTCTCGGCGGCTTTGCCCGCAAGGAGGCGGAGGAGCTCGTCAATGTCCTCCGGTTCGGCTCGCTGCCGTTCCCGGTCGAGGAGCTGTCGAGCGACACCATCGATCCGACCCTCGGCCAGGAGTTCCTGAACCGGAGCCTGCTCGCCGGCGCGATCGCGATCGGCCTGGTGCTGCTGTTCATGCTGATCCATTACCGGCTGCCGGGCCTCGTGGCGAGCTTCGCCCTGATCTACTACGCGGTGCTGGTGCTGGCCCTGTTCCGGCTGATCCCGGTCACGCTGACCCTGGCCGGAATCGCGGGCTTCGTGCTCTCGGTAGGCATGGCGGTCGACGCCAACATCCTCATCTTCGAACGGTCGAAGGAGGAGCTGCGGCTCGGCAAGTCGCTGCCGCAGGCGATCGAAGCGGGCTTCTCGCGGGCCTGGAACTCGATCCTCGACTCGAACGTGTCGAGCCTGATCACGGCCTCGA
Source organism: Candidatus Eiseniibacteriota bacterium (assembly GCA_035633135.1). Taxonomy (GTDB): domain Bacteria; phylum Chloroflexota; class Limnocylindria; order Limnocylindrales; family CSP1-4; genus UBA5189. Next base: position 4,399 of record DASQFM010000039.1, on the reverse strand, counting down.
TCCTGTACTTCTTCGGGTCGTCCGTCATCCAGGGCTTCGCCCTGGTGCTGATCATCGGCGTGCTCTGCTCGATGTTCACGGCGATCACCGTCACCCGGACGATCCTGCGGATCGTGGTAGCGCGCGACTGGGCGCGGAAGGCCTGGCTGTACGGCGTCAGCCCCTCCGAGTTCACGGCCCGGCCGGGCCGCCGAACGGTGCGTCGCGAGGCGCCGAGTCGCGCGTGAGCTCCATCCCGAAGCGGACTCGCATCCCGAACCGGATCGGCCATGTTTGACATCATCGGCAAGCGCCGCTGGTTCTTCGCGTTCTCGCTCCTGATCACGATCCCCGGCCTGATCTTCATCCTGCTGACCCCGCTCAGCGGCGGCACGGCAGGCCTGAAGTTCTCCATCGACTACACCGGCGGAACCGAATGGTCGATCCGCTTTGCAGATAGCTCCGTGACGGCCGATGCGGTCAAGACGGAGCTCATCGCCCTGGGCCAGCCCGACGCCACCGTGACCAAGACCGGCCGCGGCTTCTTCGACATCCGGATGAGCAAGGTGGACCTGCGCGAGGTCACCCCGGCACCCGAGCCGAGCGCGTCGCCCGGCGCGTCCGGGTCGCCGGGTCCGAGCGGCTCGCCCGGCCCGAGCGCGTCCGCCGCGGCCACTTCGTCACCGGCTGCCTCGCCCACGGCTTCGGCCGCTCCGTCGGCCTCGGCCGGGGCGTCCGCCGGGGCGTCCGCGGCCCCCGGATCGTCCGCGGCGCCCGGCACGAGCCCGGGACCCAGTCTCGCGCCCGGAACTGCCTCCGAGGTCCCGACCGAGGGCCAGATCGGCGAGATCGCGCGCGGGCTTGAAGGGCGCTTCAGCCCGATCGCCGAGCAGGCCAAGCTGAGCTCGATCGGCGCCGTGGTGAGCTCCGACCTGATCCAGCAGGCGGTCATCCTGATCCTGATCGGCTCGCTCGCGATCCTTGGCTGGATCACGCTCCGGTTCCGGGACGTGAAGATGGGCGTGACCGCCCTCGTCGCGCTCCTCCACGATGTGATCGTGGTGATCGGCGTCTTCGCGATCCTGGGCACGCTCTTCGACGTCCAGATCGACGGCCTGTTCGTCACCGCGATGCTGACCGTGATCGGGTTCAGCGTCCACGACACGATCGTGGTGTTCGACCGGGTCCGCGAGAACCGCGCCCGCCACGCCGGCGAGCCGTTCGCGGAGATCGTCAACCACTCGGTGCTCCAGACGTTCGGCCGGTCGATCACCACGAGCTTCACGGTCGTCCTGACGCTGAGCGCCCTGCTGCTGTTCGGGGGGTCGGCGACGCAGGAGTTCGTGCTGGCGCTGCTCCTCGGGATCATCTCCGGGACGTACTCGTCGATCTTCAACGCGGCCCCGCTGCTGGTGGTCTGGCAGGAATGGGAAGATCGACGCCACGGTCGGATCAGCGCGACGCGAACCCAGCGCCCGGCATCCGCATAACGGCCGGCCAAGCCCGGGTGCAGCCCGCCATGTCATCCTGAGGACGTGCTGGAGCCGCGCGCCCGCTGGATTTTTCCCACGCCCTTTACCTCGGCCCAGGACGCCCTTGACGCGGGGTCCGGACGGGGCCTGACCCCGAGGCTCATCGAGCTGCTCGGCCGGCGCGGCGTGACCACGCCCGACGAGATCGGCCGGTTCATGGGCGAGCCGGCGGCGGCGCTCCATGACCCTGCGCTGCTCCCGGACGCCGCGCCCTTCCGCGATCGCATCCTGCGCGCTCGTGCGGCCGGCGAGCGAGTGATGGTGTTCGGCGACTTCGATGCCGACGGCATCACCGGGCTGGCGGTGCTGACGCTCGCGTTGCGAAGCCTGGGCATCGACGTGCTGCCGTACGTCCCGTCGCGCCTCGAGGAGGGGCACGGCCTCTCGATTGCGGCGGTCTCGGCGGCCGCGGAGGCCGGCGCCTCCGTCATCGTCACCGTGGACACCGGCACGACGAGCGTCGCCGAGGTCGAGGCCGCAGTGGCGCGCGGGATCGACGTGCTGATCACCGACCACCACCGGGTTCCCGAACGCCTCCCACCCGCCCTGGCGATCGTCAATCCACACCGGCCCGAGAGTCTGTACCCGGACACGCGGCTGGCGGGGAGCGGCGTCGCCCTGACCCTCGCTCGGCTGCTGCTCGGAGACGCCGCGCTCGATCTGGCCGACCTGGCGGCCATCGGCACCGTCGCCGACGTGGCCCCGATCGTCGGCGAGAACCGGGCGATCGCTCGGCTCGGGCTCGAGCGGATCCGGCGCAATCCGCGGCCGGGGATCCGGGCCCTCCTCGCCGGGGCGGGCGTCAGCGCCGAGTCAGTCGACCTCGAGACGCTTGGGTTCGTGGTCGCGCCGCGGCTCAACGCGGCCGGGCGGGTGGGGGAGGCCGCCGATGCCGCGCGCCTGCTCCTCGCCACGGACGACGCCGAGGCAGGGGCCATCGCCGCGACCCTCGAGACGGCAAACCTCCTTCGGCGTGACCTCACCAAAGTCGCCATCGCGGAGGCGCGAACGTCCACCGACGCCGTGGATGGGGCCGCCGCGACGATCGTCCGGGGACCGTGGCCCATCGGCGTCGTGGGGCTTGTCGCGTCGAAGCTGGCCGAGGAACGGAACGTGCCGGCGATCGTGGGCGCCGAGATTGGCGACGTCGTCCGAGCCTCGTGCCGCAGCGATGGTCGGGTCCATCTCGCCGATGCCCTGGCGGCCTGCTCGGACCTGCTGATTCGTCACGGTGGGCATCGCGGTGCCGCGGGCTTCGAGATCGCCGCGGACCAGTGGGATGCCTTCCGCGCCCGGTTCCTCGCCATCGCCGAGGCGGCGGGTCCGGTCGATCCACGTTCGAGCCTCGAGATCGACCTGGCCTTGCCCGCGCGTCTCGTCGACTACGGCCTCCACCGGGAGATGGCGATGCTCGTGCCGTGGGGCGCCGGCAATGCCGAGCCGCTGGTGGCGGTCCTGGGAATGATGGTGGCGCGCGCGCGCGAGGCTTCCGGCGGCCACACGCAGCTCGTGCTGAGGCGGGAGCGCGACGTGCTCGACGGGATCGCCTTCGGCTGGCCGGAGCTGGCCCGACTGGTCGGGGAAGGGGACCGGGTCGACATCGTGGCCCGGCTGGTCAGCCGGCGATTCGGCGGCATCGAATCGCTCCAGCTGGATATCCGTGACGCCGCGCCGTCCGGGTACCACGCCGAGACCAGGGCGATCCTCGGCCTCACGACCGTGGCTGCCCCGGCACTTCGCCAGGCCCCTGCGCTGGCACCGGCCAGGTGAGATCCCAGGGAATCCAAGGGCCTTCGTCCATCACGCGACCCCCGGCCGGACCGCCGCCCGGCACCCGACCGCCCGGCACCCGAGGGCCCGCCACCCGACCGCCCGGCACCCAGCCGCCCGCCACCCGACCCCAGGGCCCCAGCTTCGGGGCAGGTTCCGGCGCGGGATTCCAGCCGCCGAGTCGGCGCGGCCCCAGCCTGCGGATCGAGCCACCGGCCGGCTGGGCCCCGCTGCTGTCACTCATCGGCCTCGTGGCGATCGCCGGGGTCAGCTTCTCGCTCCTCGGCGGCACGCTTCCGGGGATCCCCGGCGGAGTCGGGCCGGCACGCAGCGCCACCCCGTCGAACGTGGTCATCATCGACCCGCGGACGAAGATCCCGGGCTCGCTCACGTACGTGAAGTCCGGCAACGTCTGGTTCCAGCGCGGCGACGAGAGTCGCCAGCTGACCATCGGCGGCCACGACTCGATGGCGACCTTCTCGCCCGACGGCGAGTGGATCTACTTCGTCCGTTCCGAGGACAGCCCCGGCAGCCTGGTGGTGAATGGGGTCCGCCGGCCGTACGCCCTTTCGATCCCGATCCTGATGCGGATCAGCGCGGACGGTGGCGTGGCGGAGGTGCTGCTGTCGGGACGCATTGAGAAGGGCAACGATCTGTGGTCGTTCTTCATCCGCGAGCCGTCGATCTCGCCCGACGGCACGACCGCGGCTCTGATCACGGATGGACCCGATCCGACGAAGGGCGGCGTCGTCCTGAAGTTCCTCGACCTCGAGTCGCTGAAGCTGGTCGATCCCGGACTGCCCGAGGATCCGCCGCTCGGCCACCAGGACCCGGCGTGGTCGCCCGACGGCAAGTCGGTGCTGTACGTTCGAAATTCCCGGGACGGTAGCCGCGGTGCGCCGGCCATCCTGCGGTACGACCTTGAGACCGAGGAAGCGACACCCCTGACCGGCGCGGGCTACATCAACCCGGCCTCGTCACCCGACGGGCTCTACGTCGCGGCGACAACCACCGGCGCGTTCGGCACGGACATCGTGATCCTCGACGCCAGGACCGGCGCCGAAGTCCTGCGGCTGACCAGGGACGAGAGCTCGTTCGCGCCGGTTTGGTCGCCCGCG
>DASQFM010000038.1:0-11879 GCA_035633135.1 Candidatus Eiseniibacteriota bacterium | reverse complement strand
ACGAACGGCGGGGTCTATGTGGCTGAGTTCGTTGGCGATCGAGTTTCGTTGGTGGCCGACTCCACTCAGTGATGGTCTTGGTCGAGGCTATGGGACGCGGTATATCTTGAAAAACCCGCCGGCGTCGATGACCTGGCACGCTCCGCAGTCTGCCTCGCTACTAATAACCAACGCGCCTGGCGGCGCCTTCTCGCCGCCGGTGAGGTGCACGAACCGCGTGGTCGGCACGTTGGCGAGGACGCCGTACCAATAGGCGTGGATGTACGTCTCGGCGATACCGTCTGCCAGGTAGATCGGGTCCGCGCCCGTCCCGACCGCCTCGTCGAAGAGTCGCGGGAACTCCCCGTCGAACCAGCCGGCGCGCCCCGGCGCCACGTCGTGGAAGCGCATCTGAAAATAGGCGCCTTGGACCAGGGTCGCCGCCACCAGGCCGACCGCAACCCCTTGCCGGATGAACCCGCGCACCCCGGGTTCCAGGAGCCATTTGAGGGCGGGAATTCCCAAGAGGATGAGGAAGACCGGGACTGCCAGCAAGCGATTGGCGTGGGAATCGTCCACGGTCAGGGCCGCCGGCACGACGGCCACGAGCAATCCAAAGGCAACGTAGCGCCACCATGGATCCGCGGAGAATCGGTGGACGATTCGGTCGAGGCCGATGATTGCCAGGATGAGCGTCGCGACCAGGATCGGCCCGCCCACGCCTGCGACGTGGTGACGCATGTTCGCATCGCCGACGAGCAGCAGGTTGCGCGGGTCGAGGTCGACGAGGTACCGGTTTGCGAAGCGCGCGACGATGTCGGGCAGCGTGCTGCCCTTGAGGTAGCTCGTCTCGTCGAGACGCTGAAACAGGAAGGTCGGATTCTCCTGCGCATAGATGGCCATCGGGATTAGCGCAACAAGAAGGACGCCCCAGGTTCGGGCGACGTTCGGCCAGGTCGATTTCCCGGCATACAGGACCAAGCCGAAGCCAAGAAGCGCAGCCAGCAGCCTCATCGCCGTGTAGCTGTATGCCAACAGAGCAAGTGCCAGGCCGAGGGCAATGACCCTGACCCACGACCAGCGCTTGTCTGCAGGACTCGACTGTAGGACGAGGAGGAAGAGCACCAGCTCTGCAGGGATCAGGCTCACCTCGAAAGCGAGTCGGCTGATCTCGAAGAGGTGCGGGGTCAGCAACGCCGTCGCTGTGATGAGGAGGCCGATTACTGGACGCTTCGTGATCCGGTTTGCGAGCCAGCCAAGCCCGAGCGCGGCCACCAAGCCGAGCATGGCGGCCAGGAGCTCGGCGGCCAGGATGCTTGGACCGACGACCTTGAACACGCCTGCGAGCAGGTAGATGAACGGCGCGCTCTTGAAGTCGCCGAATGCGCGGAAGTACACCGGCCACGCAATGCCGTGCTCGTCGACGCCAGCCGTCGCGATCGTGTGGGCGTTGTAGGCGAAAGACGACTCGTCCTGATAGAACCCAGGGTGACCCTCGAGGAGACCGGAGACCTGCAGGATGACGGCGAGCGGTGCCAGAGCGAGGGCGGCGATCAGGACCAGATGTTGTCGGAGCAAGGAAGCGTCCGCGACCCCGGCCGCTTGGAGAGGTTGCGGATCCTCGACTCGAACTGCCTCTTCGCGTTTTGGTTCGATCTCGCTTCCCCGCAAGATCGACGTCGCCGAGGTTGCAAACATTGACCAGAAGACGCGGAGGCCGGCCAGTGGCCATTTCGTGACCTGGATTGGAGAAGGTAGCCCGACTCGGAAGCCAACGTCCTGGATCACCTCGGCGCGAAGCCGAGCGAGCGCGCCCTCACGGAGCTGCATGAATGCCCATACGAAGACCGCCGTCAGAGCGATCACACCGATCGCGTAGCCCGGATACGAAACGAACGCCGGGCCGATGCCGAGCCAGTCCCGGATACCCGGGTTGGACTTGTTGGCGGTGAGAACACCGTAGACGTTGGCGAACATGACAACTGATGTGAGGCCGTAAACGAGTCGCCAGCGTGGTGAGACTGCGGCCAGGATGGTGCCGAATGCGACGAGCGGATAGAGATATCGTTCATGGACCCGGGTCGGTAGGAGATAGAACGCAAGGCACAGCACCACCATCCCGACGAGCATGGTCCGACGTTCCGGGCGTCGAGCGATCCGCAGGGCAACGACGGCTGCGACGATCACGAAGAGACCTGCCCCGACCATCACGGCCGGAAGCGGGCCGACGTTCCAGTTGTCACGGATCAGGTTTCCGTTCGCTGCCATGCCGCTGCCATTCAGACTGACAAGGGCCCACGGGTTGTAGGCGTTCAGTGAGAGGTAGGCGAAGGCCCCTCCGAGTCTGATTACCTGCGCGATCAGGTCCTGGACCGATAGTCCAAACGGCAACGCGACGATGACGGCCGTAACCAGCCCCGCGAGGGCGGTCGTCGCAATCCGGACGGGACCGGTCACCCGGCGCTCGAAGCTCGTCATGGAACGCCGATCCGGTGGGTCCTCGTCGCCATAGCCGCCTGCCGGCCAGAAGGCTCGCCGGATCGTGACAACGGCCACGACCGGAACGAGGATGGCGAGCTGGGGCTTCATCAGAACCGCCAGGACGGTGAGGGCGGCCGATCGCTCAGGCCTGTCCCTCCATAGCTCCCGCAATGCCAGGAGCATGACGAGCACGCCTACCGAATCGACCTGCCCCCAGACAGCGCTATCGAACCAGCTGATGGGGTTTGCAACGGCGATGCCCGCACCGAGGAGCGCGGCACGATCGCCCCCGCCCAACTCGCGCACCATCGACCAGATCACCCAAGCGAGGCCGATGTCGGCCACGATCGGCGGGATCTTGATCAGGTCGCCAGGGCCGCTGCCGACGAGGTTTCCGACCACGCCAACGAGGTACAGCACGTACATGTAGGCCGCCTGGCCCAGCGGTCCCTCGTCGGCGGGCGGCGGGTACGCATGAAAGAAGTCCCGTCCGTAGAAGCCGTAGAGCCCTACGCCGGCAAGGTTGTCGGCCCATGCCCGGAACAGGTTGATGTCCCAGTAGTTCCCCGATCCTGGGAGTAGAAAGACCACGGTCAGGCGGAGCGCCAGACCCAGCACCATGATCACAAGGAGGGCACGAATAGCGTCCCCGAGGACCGTCCGCGTGGAGGGGCCCCCGCCGATCACCACCCCGCGCTCGATCACAGCGGCCGGTTGCGATTCCACCGAACTGCTACCGCCTCTCGCAAGCCCCGCTGTGCCGCCACTCCGCGCGGCCCGACCAGCGGGGCGGAGCATAGCAATCGGCGTTCGCGCCTCGCCGCTTGTTCCCAAAGCGCGATCATGGCGACCGTGAGCGTCGCTGCTGACCGAACCATCCTGCACGTTGATCTCGACGCGTTCTTCGCCGCGGTGGAGCAGCGCGACCGGCCGGAGCTGCGCGGGCTCCCGGTGGTGGTCGGCATGGGCGGAGCCAACGATCGGGGGGTCGTGAGTGCGGCGTCCTACGAGGCGCGCAGATTCGGGGTCCACTCGGCGATGCCGATCCGGACCGCGAAGCGGCTGTGCCCCGACTGCGCCTTCGTGCCGGTTGACGGGGCGAAGTACCAGCGGGTCAGCCGCGAGGTCATGGCCATCCTGCGGCGCTTCACGCCGCTGGTCGAGCCGATCTCGATCGACGAGGCGTTCCTCGACGTGACCGGATCGCGGGCCCTCTTCGGCGACGGCGAGACGATCGGCCGGCAGATCAGGACGACCATTCGCGCCGAGCTGTCGCTCACCGCCTCGGTCGGGGTGGCCACGACCAAGCTCGTCGCCAAGATCGCCAGCGACCTTCGCAAGCCCGACGGCCTCGTCGTCGTCCCGCCGGGGGGCGAGGCAGCGTTCCTGGCGCCACTCCCGATCTCTCGGCTGTGGGGGGTCGGGCCCTCGACGGCCGCGGCGTTGCTCGACTTCGGGGTCACGACCATCGGGGATCTCGCCGCGCTGGACCGGCCGGCGCTGGTGCGGCGCTTCGGCAAGCACGGTGCCTCGCTGGTCGATCGGGCGGTCGGAGTCGATCCCGACCCGGTCAGCGATCCTGACGCCGCGAAATCGATCGGCCATGAGCACACCTTCGACGAGGACACCTCCGATCCGGAGGTGCTCGAGCGGACCCTCCTGGCCATGGCCGAGGGCGTGTCCGGGCGGCTGCGCCACGCCGGGCTGAAGGCGGCCACCGTGACCGTCAAGATCCGCAACACCGCCTTCGAGACGATCACCCGCCAGCGGACGCTCGTCGAGCCGAGCGACATGACCGAGCCGATATGGCGGGCGGCACTCGAGCTCGCTCGGCCGGAGATCCGGGGCAAGCGGATCCGGCTCCTGGGCGTCACCGCCTCGAACCTGGGGCAGCGCGAGCAGCTGGGCCTGTTCGAGCGCACCGACGAGCGCCGCCGTCGGGCCGTCCGGGCAGCCGACGAGCTGCGGGAGCGATTCGGAACGCGGGCAGTCACGCGCGCCCGCCTGCTCCGGACGGGCCTGCCGGCGCCGTTCGAGCGTGATCTCGGCACCCCGGTCGAGCAGCGCGGCCTTCACGCGGCCGACACCGTGCCGGGCCGGAAGCGGCGGGCCCGCGGCGGGTCGGAGGTGCCGCAAACCGGTCGTGACAACGAAGGTGGCACGGACGAGGTCGACGATCCGGCCGACGGTGAGGACCCGCCTCCCGCCGAGGGTTGACCGGGCTTGACATCGAACAGGTGTTCGATCTAGGCTGTAGCCAGAACAGAACAGATGTTCTCGGCGTCCAGTGCCCGGCCGAGGAGCGATCCCAACCTTCAGCCCCCGAAAGGAGCCGAAGACATGGCGATGATCCAGCTCGAGCCGGTGCCGGTCCACGTCCGGGCCGATTGGTTCGACGGACGGCCCCGCGAGGTCACCTGGCGCGGCCGGCGCCTGCCCATCCTCGAAGTCACGGCGGTCCGAAACGAGACCGCAGCGTTTCCGGTGATCACCGGCCCGCGGACCCTGTTCGAGGTCGCGACCTCGGTCGCCCGCTTCACGCTGTCCTACCGCCATCGGACCCGGCGCTGGACCATCGAGAGCCTCGACGAGGTCGCTCGCGCGGCTTGAACGGATCGGGCAGCGCAGGATCGCGTCCGCAGCTGACTGCGCCGTTGCAGGGGGGACTACCCTCTAGCTGACCGGCCTCACGAGCCGGAGAGCGGGGAATGGCGATGCTGCAATCGCGGCTGACGCGGGCTGAATGGGGCCTCGCGCTCTGGTGGGTCGTGGCGACCACCGCGGGCTGGCTCGTCGGGTTCGCCGTCTGCGAAGCCTTCAGCGCGTTCCTGAGATCGCTTTCGGGAGATGGAGCGATCATCGGGACCGGCGTCGGGATCGCGCAATGGCTCGTCCTGCGACGCCAGTTCAGCGGGGCGCGATGGTGGATCCTCGCCAGCGTCATCGGCTTCGGCATCGGCAAGGTGCTGGGCGATCAGCTGGCTGCGGCTGTCGGCGGCCCCGTGGGCATCGCCCTGGGCGGCGCGACGATCGGCGTGGCGGCCGGGCTCCTCCAGTGGATCGTCCTGCGCCGCGAGGTCGCCGCCCCCGGCTGGTGGGTGCTGGCAAGCACGATCGGTTGGGCCGTGGCCTGGATGATCATCGGCACGATCGAGGACGGGGCCGCCGGACCGAGTGGCTCGGCCTACCTCATCGGCGTGGCCGGAGCAGCCCTGGCTGGGGTCATCACCGGGGCGACCCTGGTCTGGCTGCTCCGTACTCGGACGGCCGCGCGGCCATAATCGAGGGCGTGCACCAGATCCCCGAGCGTTTCCGCGACCTGACCCTCGCGGACTTCATCGACCGCCTTGCCTCGCCGGACCCGGTGCCCGGCGGCGGCAGCGCGGCGGCGGTTGCGGCCAGCCTCGGCGCCGCCCTGGTGGCGATGGTCGCCGAGCTGTCCAGGCGACCGCGCTACATGGAGCACGCCACGTTGCACGGCGCCGCGCAAGCCTCGGGTCGCGAGCTCGCGGACCGGCTCCTGACGCTGGCCGACGAGGATGCCGCGGCCTACGGGGCCTATGCCGCCGCCCTGAAGCTGCCCCGCGACACGGAAGCGGAACAGGAGGCGCGGTCCGCCGCGACGCGGTCGGCGGCCCGGCTCGCGTCCGAGGTCCCGCTGCGGTGCCTCGAAGCGTGCCTCGAGACGGTGGCCGCCGCGGAGTCGCTGGCCGGGCGCTGCAACCAGAACGCGTCCTCGGATCTCACCGTCGCCTCGCTGCTGGCGGAGGCGGGCGCGCGAGGTGCGGCGGTCAATGTCCTCGTCAACCTGCCGGCCGTCGAGGACGAGGCGTGGGCGAACGAGGCCGATGCCCGGGTGACCGAGCTGCTCGAGGGGGTCTCGCGCACAGCCGCCACGTGTCGCGAGGTCGTTGCGGCCGGCGGGCGGCGCGCTCCCCTCACGCGCATGGAGGTGCCGGCATGACATCGGCGCCCGCGGCCCAGCTGCCTGGGGCACGGGCTTGACGGCCGGCGTCGGAGCCCGCCTCCTGGAGGGTGCTCCCTTCGCCGAGGACATCCGGGCCGGGGTCGTCCGCGACGTTGCCACCTACACCGCCGAGCAGGGACACCCGCCCGGCCTCGCGGTGGTGATCTGCGGCCGCGACGCGCCGTCGATGGTCTACCTCGAGCGGATCCTGAAGGGCTGCGCCAAGGCGGGCATCGCCGGCGAGCTGGTGGAGATCCCGGCCGACCATCCGGCTGCTCGGGAGCAGGAGCTGACCGCTGCCATCCGACGGCTCAACGAGGATCCGCTCGTGAGCGGCATCATCGTCCAGCTGCCGCTGCCACCGGGCATCCACCTGCGCGCGGTCGTCGACGCGATCGACCCGGGCAAGGACATCGACGGGATCCACCCTCTGAACGCCGGCCTCGTCCGGCTCGGCTACGAGGGTTTCGTGCCGGCGACCGCCCACGCCGCGATGGAGATGCTGCACCGCTCGGAGACCCGGATCGCGGGCGCCGACGCGGTGGTGATCGGGCGCTCGCCGGTGGTGGGCATGCCGGTGGCGACGATGCTGACCCGTGAGAGCGCCACGGTGACCGTCTGCCACCGCCAGACCGGCGATCTCGCTGCCGAGGTTCGCCGGGCCGACATCGTGGTGGTCGCCGCCGGCCATCCCGGCCTCGTGACGGGCGCGATGCTGAAGCCCGGCGCCGTGGTGATCGACGTCGGAATCAACGTCGTCGACGGTCACATCGTCGGCGACGTCGACTTTGCCTCTGCGCGCGAAGTGGCCGCGGCCATCACGCCGGTGCCCGGCGGCGTCGGACCGCTGACCAACGCCCTCCTGCTGGCCCACCTCATGCGCGCCGCGCAGCGCCAGGTCGCCGAGCGACGGGCGGCGGGCTCCGGATCCAGCCCGGCGTCGAGCGGCGCCGCGTCATGACCACGACCGCCCCGCCATGACCACGACAGCCGTGTCATGACGACCGCCGCCCTGGCCTCCGACCTCGAGATCGCTCGCTCCGTCACGCCCCGGCCGATCCTCGAGATCGCCCGCGAGATCGGGCTGCGCGACGACGAGATCGAGCCCTATGGCTTCACCAAGGCCAAGGTCACCCTGGAGGCGATCGAGCGCCTGGAGGCCGAGCGGCCGCGGGGCAAGTACGTCGTGGTGACCGCGATCACCCCGACGCCCCTCGGCGAGGGCAAGAGCACGACCACGGTCGGGCTGGCCCAGGGACTGAATCGGATCGGGCGGCGGGCCGCGGTGTGCATCCGCCAGCCCAGCCTCGGACCGGTGTTCGGGATCAAGGGCGGCGCTGCCGGCGGTGGCCGCAGCCAGGTCATCCCGATGGAGGACTTCAACCTCCACCTGACCGGCGACGTCCACGCCATCGGCGTCGCCCACAACCTCGGGGCGGCGTTCATCGACAACCACCTCCACCACGGCAACGCCCTGGGCATCGATCCGCTGGCGGTCCCCTGGCCGCGCGTCGTCGACATCAGCGACCGCGCCCTGCGCAAGGTGATCGTGGGGCTCGGCGGCCGCGAGAACGGCTACCCGCGCGAGACCGAGTTCGTCATCACCGTCGCCTCCGAGGTCATGGCGGTACTGGCCCTCGCCTCGAACCTGGCCGACCTGCGGGTCCGTCTTGGCCGGATGATCCTGGCCACCCAGCGAGACGGCACGCCGATCACGGCCGACGACCTCAAGGTGGCGGGATCGATGGCGGCGCTCCTCACGGACGCCATCAAGCCGAACCTCCTGCAGACCCTCGAGGGCGGGCCGGCGTTCGTGCACTGCGGCCCGTTCGCCAACATCGCCCACGGCAACAACTCGATCCTGGCCGATCGGCTGGCGCTGGTGACCAGCGACATCGTCTGTACCGAGGCCGGCTTCGGGGCCGACATGGGCGCCGAGAAGTTCTTCGACATCAAGTGCCGAGCCTCCGGACTGCGACCCGACGCGGCCGTCGTGGTGGCCACGATCCGGGCGCTCAAGATGCACGGCGGCGTGGGCCGGATCGTGGCCGGCAAGCCGCTCGACCCGGCGTTGCTGACGGAGAACGTGGCAGCTGTCCGGGCCGGTGCGGCGAACCTCGCGAAGCAGATCGAGAACGTCCGCCTGTTCAACGTGCCGGCGGTGGTGGCGATCAACCACTTCCCGACCGACACCCCGGCCGAGGTGGAGGCGGTCCGCGAGGTCGCCCTCGCGGCGGGGGCCCGGGCGGCCGTGGTCGCCAACCACTGGGCCGAGGGTGGCGCCGGCGCGATGGACCTCGCCGAGGCGGTCTGGGCCGCCGCCGAGGAGGGTGCGCCCGATTTCCAGCTGCTCTACCCGGACGACGCCTCGCTGATCTCGAAGATCGAGACCATCGCGACCCGGGTCTACGGGGCCGACGGCGTCGACCTGCTGCCCGCCGCGGCCCGGCAGCTGGCGCAGTACGAGCGCCTCGGCTTCGGCCGGCTGCCCATCTGCGTCGCCAAGAGCCAGTACTCGCTGAGCCACGACGCCTCGCTCAAGGGCCGGCCATCCGGCTTCCGCATGCCCATCCGGGAGGTGCGTCTTTCGGCCGGCGCCGGCTTCGTGACCCCCCTGGCCGGCGAGATGCGGACGATGCCGGGCCTGCCATCCCGGCCGGGCGGTGAGAACATCGACATCGACCCCGAGGGCGAGATCCTCGGGCTGTTCTAGGAGCCATGAGCGACCAGGCGGGCGGCAGGAGCGGCCTGATCGACGAGCTCCGGGGGCAGATCGCGAGCCCCGTGTTCGAGCCCGGCGACGACGGCTACGACGACGCACGGCGGTCGTTCAACGCGATGATCGATCGGCGCCCCGCCGCGGTCGCCCAGCCCGTGACCGCCGAGGAGGTGGCGGCCGCCGTTCGGTTCGCCCGCCGGCACGACCTCGAGATCGGCGTCCGCGGTGGCGGGCACAGCGTCGCCGGCCATGGCCTGATCGACGACGGCCTGATCATCGATCTGCGTCGGATGCGCGGCGTCACCGTCGATGCGCCGCGCCGACGGGCGAGCGCCGAGGGCGGCGCGACGTGGGAGGAGTTCGACAGCGCGACCCAGGCCCACGGGCTGGCGGTCACCGGGGGGACGTTCGTCGACACCGGGATCGGCGGCCTCACGCTTGGCGGCGGGTTCGGCTTCCTGATGGGGCTGTGCGGCCTCACCTGCGACAACCTGCTGGGCGCGCAGCTGGCGACGGCCGAGGGCCGCTTGATCGAAGTCACCGGCGAGACCGATGCGGAGCTGCTGTGGGCGCTCCGCGGTGGCGGCGGCAACTTCGGGATCGCCACCCGGCTCGACTACCGGCTCCACGAGGTCGGCCAGATGTTCGGCGGCGAGGTGATCGTGGCCCTCGACGACGGGGCGGTCCTGCGCCGCTACGCCGAAGCCCAGGTCTGGGCGCCCGACGGGCTCGTGGCCATGTGCTTCGTCCAGAACGGTCTCGAGTTCGGACCCGCCGTCTCTCTCGACATCGCCTGGCTCGGCAGCCAGGCAAAGGGCCGGGAGCTGGCGGACAGCATCATCGGCCGCGCGGAGGTCCTCGCCGGCACGCTCGGTTCGACGACCTATCCCGAGATCCAGGCCCTCGCCGGGATCCTGCCCTTCACGTTGCGGCACTACTGGAAGTCGGCCTTCGTCAGCGACCTGTCCGCACCCGTCATCGACGAGATCGTGGAGCTCGTCAAGCAGCGTCCCACGGGCCTGAGCGGCGTGCTGATCGAGCCGATCCACGGCCAGGCACGGCGGTACGGCTTCGAGCACTCACCGTTCCCGGAGCGCACGGCGCGCTTCCACGTCAGCGGCCTCGGCATCTGGGAGGACGCCCGCCGCGACGACGGCGAGATCGGCTGGGTCCGCTACCTGAACCAGCGGATGCGCGCGCTGGGGGTGGCCGGCACCTATGTCAACTACACCGCGCCCGACGAGCCGGCCGACCGGGCCCGATCGGCCTACCCCGCCCCGGTCTACGACCGGCTGCGGCGGATCAAGCGCCGGGTCGATCCGGACAACGTCTTCAGCTCCAACGTGAACATCCCGCCGGCCTGACCGTCAGCCGCCGAACGTCAGCTGGAAGCTCGCTCCGATCGCGAGGGCCACGGCGACCGCGAGGCCGAGGACTATGCCGAGGCCGGCCGCGCCCCACCGTGGCAGGTCGACCGGCCCGGCCTCGGCGCCGTGCGGCCCGGCGTGCATGTCGGTCGGCTGGTTCGTGTCCATCGCGGCATCGTACCGAAGCAGAGCCAGGTTGACGGACAGCCTACGATCGACGTTCATCGACGGCATTCGGAGGCATCCGTGTCGCTCGAATCGTTCGCTCGATACCCGCTCACCTTCGGTCCCTCGCCCGTCCATCGGCTGGACCGGCTGACGAAGCACCTCGGCGGCGCGGCGGTCTGGGCCAAGCGCGAGGACGTGAGCTCGGGCCTCGCCTTCGGCGGCAACAAGACACGCAAGCTGGAGTACCTGGTCGCCGACGCACTCGCCCAGGGCGCTGACACCCTGGTCTCGATCGGGGGCGTGCAGTCGAACCACACCCGCCAGGTCGCGGCCGCGGCGGCCGTGGCCGGCCTGAAGTGCGTGCTGGTCCAGGAAAGCTGGGTGGACTGGCCCGACGTCACCTATGACCGGGTCGGCAACATCCTCCTGAGCCGCCTCATGGGCGCCGACGTCCGGCTGGTGAAGGCCGGCTTCGGGATCGGCTTCAAGGAGAGCTGGGAGCAGGCGCTGGCCGAGATCAAGGCCGCCGGCGGCAAGCCCTACGCGATCCCGGCGGGCGCGTCCGACCACCCCCTCGGTGGCCTGGGGTTCGCCTCGTGGGCCCGCGAGGTGGAGGCGCAGGAGCGCGACCTCGGCGTCTTCTTCGACACGGTCATCGTGTGCTCGGTCACGGGCTCCACCCAGGCCGGCATGATCGCCGGCTTCGCCGATCGGGCGCGGGTGCGGCGGGTGATCGGGATCGATGGCTCGGCGAAGCCGGCCGAGACCCGCGCCCAGGTCGCCCGGATCGCGCGGTTCACGGCCGAGGCCATCGGCATCGAGCGCGACCTGCGCGAGGACGAGATCATCCTCGACGACCGCTACCACGCCGGCATCTACGGGATCCCCGACACCGCGACGCTCGACGCCATGCGCCTCGTCGCCCGCCTCGAAGGCATGATCACGGACCCGGTGTACGAGGGGAAGTCGATGGCCGGGCTCATCGATCTCGTCGGCCGTGGCGAGACCCCGGCCTCCTCGACCGTCCTCTACGCCCACCTCGGCGGCCAGCCGGCGATCAACGCCTACTCGGCCCTGTTCAGCTAGGTTGCCGGACGATCGCGGCGCCAGCCCGGCATCCCCAGGCGCCACCAGATGAACAGCGCGACCAGCAGGACGACCGCGACGGCGATGGCAAGGTCGAACGGCTGCAGGGCGT
>DASQFM010000037.1:0-4363 GCA_035633135.1 Candidatus Eiseniibacteriota bacterium | reverse complement strand
GCTTCAACGCCGCGTCGATCGTGTACCAGGCGCCCGCCGACGGCGGCGAGGACCGCTACATGCTCGTGTTCCAGGAGCTCGACGGGCCAGACATCGGCCCGGTGCGTAGCGGACGTCCGTACTTCGTCCGCTGGGCCGCCGAGTATCGCGCCGCGTTCGCCCACTTCGGGGGTGACGAGAAGACCCGCTTCATAGTCATCCCGAGTCTCGACGGCACGTACATCTGGAACATGGACGGGATCGGCAGCGGCGGTCCGGCATTCCACCGGATCACCAGCCGGAGTCCGCCGCACAACGCCTACACGTCGACCGCCGCGCTATGGGGGCGGGCGGGCCAGCTCGGCGCTCCGGCCGCGATGCCGAGCGACGTCGGCCTGCGGCCGTTCAAGGAGGACGCACCCGCCGCCGAACGCCCGGCCTCCCAGACGATCGACGTGCCCTACGGCCGGGGTACCTCGAGCTACACGTACGATCCGGCGAGCAACGCCTACCTCCGCTCGGTCGCCGGCAAGGCCCACATCGATCCGGTGGACGGCAAGCAGGTTGTCGCCCGGAACGTCGTCGTGCTGTTCATGCGGCTGTCGATCGATCCCGAATCGGAGCCGGGCTACGCGCGGCCGGTCCTGGACCAGGTCGGCAGCGGCAAGGCCATCGTCTTCCGCGACGGCAAGGCCATCGTCGGAACGTGGAAGAAGGCCGACAACAACGCCCTGACCCGCTTCCTCGACGGCGACGGCAATGAAGTCCCGCTCGTCCGGGGCAGGATCTTCATCCAGGTTGTTCCGACGGGGACGAACGTCACCTTCCAGTAGGCAACGCCCTGGGCCCGATGGTGGGGCCGCCACGTACCATCGCCCCGTGGGCCTCGACTCGCTGCTGACCAACGCGGAGCTGGCCCGCGTCTTCCACGAGATCGGCGATCTCCTGGAGATCAAGGGTGAGCTGCGGTTCAAGACCGTGGCCTACCACCGCGCCGCCGACGCGATCGGCCGTTCGCCGGTCGAGGTCGCCCGGGCCTATCGGGAAGGCCATCCGCCACAGATCCCGGGCGTCGGCAAGGCGATCGCCGACAAGCTGGCGGAGCTTGCGGCGACCGGCCGGAGCACCTACCACGAGCGCCTGCTGACCGAGTTCCCGACGACCCTTCTCGAGGTCCTCCGGATCCCGGGCCTCGGCCCCAAGACCGTCCGCCAGCTCTATACCGAGCTGGGGATCGCCACCGTGGAGGACCTGCGGGTGGCCGCGGAGACCGGTCGCCTGCGTGACGTCCGCGGCCTCTCGGAGCGGACGGAGCAATTCGTGCTCGAGGGGATCGCCCGCCTCGAGCAATCGGAGCGGCGGCTGCTGCTGCACCACGCCCGGGCGATCGTCGACGAGCTGTCGACCGCGCTGCTCGACGTCCTGGGCGTCCGGCGGATCGTCCCCGCCGGGTCCTACCGGCGACGGCGGGAGACCATCGGCGACCTCGACCTGCTGGCCGAATCCGACGATCCGGAGCGGGTCATCGCCACCTTCACGACCCTGCCTTCCGTCGAGTCCATCGTCGCCCGCGGGTCCCGAAAGGCAGCGGTGAAGCTCGGCGGCCGCGGTCCGAACGTCGACCTGATGCTGATGCCGCCCGGCGAGGCCGGCACCTACCTCATCCACTTCACCGGCTCGAAGGAGCACAACGTCCGGCTCCGGGCGATGGCCCGCGACCAGGGCTGGAGCCTGTCCGAGAAGGGCTTCCTCCGAATCGGCGACGACGGCGAGCCGCTGACCGGCGACGCCGCCGAGCTCCGGACGTTCGCCGCCGAGGCGGAGGCCTACGCTTTCCTCGGACTGCCGTACATCGAGCCGGAGCTGCGCCAGGACCAGGGCGAGATCGAGGCCGGCCTTGCCGGCCGGCTACCGGCCCTTATCACGCTCGACGACCTCAGGGGCGATCTCCACTCCCATTCGGATTGGTCGGACGGCACGCAGCCCGTGGAGGTGATGGCTGAGGCTGCCCGCCGTCGGGGCCACGCCTACCAGGTCATGACGGACCACTCGATCTCGCTTGGGATCGCGCGCGGGCTGAGCCCCGAGCGAGTTGCCCTTGAGCGCGTGCTCATCGCCGAGCTCAATGAGCGCTATGCCCGCGAGGAGGACGCTGGCGAAGCCCCGCCGGAGACGCCGGTCGAGGGCTTCCGGCTGCTCCACGGCTGCGAGCTCGAGATCCGGCCCGACGGCCAGCTCGACTACGACGACGACCTGCTCGCGACCTTCGACCTCGTCGTCGCCTCGCTCCACGTCGCCCGTCGCCAACCGCGGGCCGAGCTGACTGCCCGCGTCCTCAACGCGATCCGGAACCCGCATGTCGACGTGATCGCCCACCCCGCGGGCCGGATGATCGGCACTCGCGACGACCTGGACCTCGACTGGGAGACCGTGTACGCCGAAGCGGCGCGCACCGGAACGGCCCTCGAGATGAACGGCTCACCGCACCGGCTCGACCTCTCCACCGAGCGCGCCCGCCACGCGGTCGAGCTCGGCTGCCGGCTAACGGTCGACTCGGACGCCCATACGGTCTCCGAGTTCGGCTTCCTGGAGTGGGGGATCTCGCAGGCCCGCCGCGCCTGGGTGGAGCCCGGCTCGGTGCTCAATACCCGCTCCCGCGCCGACCTGCTCGACTGGCTGGCACAGCGTCATTGACCGCAGGCCGCGGAGGGCTGCCATAAGGGTTCCGATCAGGCGGCGGCTACCATCAGGCCGATGACGATGCCCCCGGGCGCCCGCGACCTCGCTGTCGCGACGCTCGCCCTGGTCGGCCTGTCGCGGCTGGTGACCCCGCCGATCGCCTGGCTGGTGGGCCTGTGCCTCCTCGCCGCTGTCCTGGTCGCGACGCTGCACGTCCTCGGCCATGCCGACCCGGCCGCCGCCGCCACCGGCGTTCCGATCGAATCGCTGATCCCGCCGGCCGCCGCGGCCTTCGCCGGGTTTGGCGCGATTCGGCTCGTGCCGATCGGGCTGCTGCTGCTCCCGGCCCTCGCAGGCATCGGCGTCCTGCTCCTGCGGACCCTCGCGACCGAGGCCCGGTTGGCCCGGGCCGCCACGAGCCCGTCGGGGGCCGATCGGACCGTGGTCCTGGCCCAGGCCCTGATCGTCGGCTTCGTGGCATTCGCCGGCATGGCCGCCGTCGTCTCCGGCGCCCTGCCGGAGCCCGGGACGAGCTTCGGGCCACCACCGACGGCCGGCGAGTTGGGGCTGCTGGCGGGCTCCGATGCCCTGGTCGCCTTCCTGATCGGCTATCGCGTCGCGGCCCTGCGCTCCTCGAACCTCGCCGACGTGGCCTGGTCGGCGACGACCAGCGCGGCCATCGTCGCCATCTCGGCGATCGTGCTGCGGACGATGGAGATCCCGCGTCTGCTCGGCCCTGCGCTGCTGGTCCTCGTGTTCTTCCTGTGGCACACGATGCACGCCGAGACGCCGCTTCGGCGCAGCGACCCGCGCCGGATCTGGGAGACGGCGCTCCTCTTCGTCCTCGGCATCGTGGTCATCGCGTGGAGCCTCACCCTCCGGCCGACGGCCTAGTTCGCGCGCGTTTGACGGCCCTCCGGATGGGTGTTACAAACCCTAGCCCGCCTCCAGGCCCAACCGAAAGGATTCATTCCTCGTGACCTTCTCCGACATCGATACCGGATCGAGCCCGGCCGCGACCACCCGCATGAAGCGGCAGCTCGCCGACCAGGCGATCGCCCAGGCCACTGCTGCCCAGTGGTCCGACGCCGTCGAAACGAACAAGAAGCTCCTCGAGCTGGGACCCGAGGCCGAGACGGAGAATCGGCTGGCCAAGGCGCTCTGGGAGCTGGGCGAGCTCGGCGCCGCCCGGGAGCACTACCAGCAGGCCCTCGCCCTCGACCCGACCAACCGGATCGCGGAGCGGAACATCGATCGGCTCCGCACCTTGCTGGTCGCGGCCGGCGAGAAGACCGTCCCGGCCGCCGCGGGTAGCAAGGCCCCCGTCCGGATCTTCGTCGAGGAGACCGGCAAGACCGGCTTCGCCCACCTGATCGACCTGCCCGATCCGCGGAAGCTCGCCCAGGTCAACCCGGGCGACACGGTCGAGCTGACGCCGGAGGGCAACCGCCTCATCGCGATGAGCAACGGGATGCGCATCGGGATCGTCGAGCCCCGCGTCGCCGCCCGGCTCCTCAAGCTGATGGCCGACGGCAACAAGTACCTCGCCGGCGTCACCTCGCTCGGCGCGGTTGACGTCCGGATCATCATCCGCGAGATCTACCAGGACCCCCGCAACTACGGCAAGGTCTCGTTCCCGACGGCGGCCAAGTCGACGGACCTTCGGCCGTACACGAAGGGCACCCTCGTCCGCGAGGAGATGGAG
>DASQFM010000036.1:0-6884 GCA_035633135.1 Candidatus Eiseniibacteriota bacterium | reverse complement strand
CCAGCCAAGAGAATCGCGAAGCCCAAGGCGGGCGCTTCGGCGGCCGCCTCGAAGCCGTCGTCTGGCAAGCCGTCGTCCGCCGAGCCGTCGGCTGCCAAACCGTCGGCTGCGAAGACGAAAGACGTGAACCCGCCGGCCGTGCCGCCGAACTCCCCGACCCCGCCGGGCCCTCAACCGGAAGAGCCGCCGCCCGCGCCCCGGAACCGCCACGAGCGGCGCAGCGCCGGCAAGAAGCGACCAGGCCAGGCGCCGTTCAAGTGGCCGCCCAGCGGGCCCGACCGCGCCTGACATGGTCGTGGCCAGATCGGGTGTCGGGCGGTCAATCGACCCCTCGACCGAGGCTTCCGACCGCCTGATCCGAACGTGATACGGTCCCGGCCGGGCCCGTAGCTCAGCGGCAGAGCAGGGGACTTTTAATCCTCGTGTCGTGGGTTCGAATCCCACCGGGCCCTCCACAATCTGAACACGAAAAGGCCCTCTCGGGCGATCCGGAGAGGGCCTTTCTCATGGCCGCTGGTAGCAACGCGGTAGCAACGGCTCTCCGAACGCTGGCGTATACTCGCGGACAGCGAGACGGCCCCGGAGGGTAAATCCGAGGCCGTCAGATCGCGAACCTGGTTGGAGGCACGCGACCATGGACGAGTCTACAGACAGGCGGACCCGGCGCCGGGCGAACGGCGAGGGCTCGATCTACGAAACGGCCGGCGGCCGGCTCCGCGGCGCCATCGCCTGGACCGATGCTCACGGCGATCGCCAGCGCCGCGTCGTCTCAGGGCGGACCCGGGCCGAGGTTCGCCGGGCCCTCGCCGCCATCCGGTCGGACCTCGATCGCGGAATCGCGCCGGCGCCGACCGGCACCGTTGCAACGTTCCTCGCGGAATGGCTCGCGGCATCACGCCAGCGGATCCGCGCGTCGACCTGGCGCCAGTACGATCTCTCGACCAGGCTCTACCTGGTGCCGGCCCTCGGCCGGCTCGCGCTCGCCAAGATGACGCCGGCCGACGTCGAGCGGATGACCGCAGCCGTCATCGCCGGCGGTCGGGCCCCGCGCACCGCAGCGCTCGCCCGGACCGTCCTGCGACGGGCCCTCGGAGACGCACTCCGAGACGGTCGGGTGCACCGAAACGTCGCGGCCCTGGCGCGGCCGCCGCACGTCCCGAGCCGGTCCCTCGAAGCGGGACGGGACTACCTGAACACCGTCCAGCTTCGGCGCCTCCTGACGGCTGCCAAGGTGCATCCGCTCGGGCCCCTCGTGACCGTCGCCGCGGCGACCGGGCTACGGCAAGGGGAGCTGCTCGGCCTCGCCTGGCCCGACGTCGACGACGAGGCCGGTACGCTCACGGTGCGGCGGTCGCTCGCGGTCGCGTGGCAGGGCCGCGGCGCCGAGGCGACGCTGGGATGGTCCCTCGCCGAGCCCAAGACACCGCGGAGCCGGCGGACGATCAACCTCCCCGCGGCCGCGCGGGCCGCCCTCGATCGGCAGCGTGACCTCCAGGAAGCCGCCCAGGAGCTCGCCGGCTCGGCCTGGCAGGACCGTGACGGCCTGATCTTCACCGATGCGGTCGGGAGGCCGCTGCACGGCCATCAGGTCACCCACGCCTTCCACAGGCTGCTCGAGGCCGCCGGCCTGCCCTCGATCCCGTTCCATGGGCTCAGGCACAGCGCCGCGACCGCGCTCCTGGCAGGCGGCGTGCCCATGAAGGTCGTCTCCGAGATGCTCGGACACTCGACGATCACCGTCACGGCCGACCGCTACGCCGGCGTCGTGCCGGCCCAGCGGCGCGAGGCTGCCGAGGCGATGGATCGGGCGCTCGGATGACGCGCCGACGACCGCGAGCCGACCCGCTGACCGAGCGGGCCCGGACGTCGGAAGCGGCTATCGACCTCTTCTCCGGTCGAGCCGGTCATGACGCTATCGACGCTATCGACCACCTGGTAGCGCCGTGGGGCTGGGAAGACGCGCCGGACGGACCTCACGCGGCCATGTCAGGTCCTCTCCGGGAGCGCCCCGCGGCAGCCTCGGCGTCGCCCGACCTCCTGGGCGATCCCCTGTCATGGTCCAGGGTCGAGGCGAAGTACAAGGAGCTCGCGATCGCCGCCGCGACGGCCGAGTGCTCCACGCCGCCGCCGCACGCGCACCGTCGGTCCGAGCCTTCGCAACCCTCACGCCCCGAGGTAGCGCATGCGCTGAATGTGTCGACCTCAACGCTCGACCGGCGCCTGGAGAAGCTCGGCAAGGGCAAGCACTGGCCGCCGCCCGGACTCTGACCACCCTGACCACCTTCCCGGGCCTGTTTTGACCACCCTGACCACCTTTACCTGACCACGTAGCGTTCCCGACGATGGGGAGCGTGCGAACGATCTACGTCCCGCTTCCCGAGGATGCCGCCGAGCGGTTGCGTGAGCTTGCCCGCCGCGAGATGCGGGATCCGCGCAGCCAGGCGTCCTGGCTCATCCTCGACGGGTTGAGGCGGGCGGGTAGCGACCCCGAGCTACGCGCTGATGACGTCGCGAGCCTTCGCCCCGCGCGGGTACCGGCTCGATGAGCGACCGCCTCGAGGCCGCTCTGGCCGAGCTCGCCGCGGCGATCCGTGAAGAGGTGGCATCCGCCGCGGCGCCGGCGTCCGGGCCGGACCGATTGCTCGACGTCGACGAGGCTGCCGCCCTGCTCGCGCTCGGTCGGACCAGCGTCTACAGCGAGATCGGGGCGGGGCGGTTGCGCTCATGCGTGGTCGGACGCCGACGCCTGATCCCGGCCGCCGCTATCGCCGAATTCATCGCCGATCGCCAGGCGGCCGTCTGATGGCCCTCTTCGGGGGCGGCATCGAAGCCGCCCGCCTCATGGTCGGCGTCGGCGTCGCGGGCGCCGACAAGGCCGAGAAGGACATGGACCTCCTCGGCGGGAACGTTGACAAGGCGGGCGGCAAGTTCGCCGCCGCCGCCGTGCCGATGCTCGCCTTCGGAGCGGTAGCGGCCGGAGCCCTCGTCGCCGTCGGGGCCGAGGCCATCAAGCTCGGGCCGAAGTACGAGGCGATGGACGCCAAGGCCCAGACCATCTTCGGGGGCAGCCTCGGCGGCGTTCAGGCGTGGGCCGATGCGAATGCCTCGGCGATGGGCCTGACTGGTCGGGAGGCGACCGGGCTCGCCGCCAACATGGGCGATCTCCTGGTCCCGATGGGCTTCACTCGCGATCAGGCGGCCGCAATGAGTACCGAGACGATCGGGCTGGCCGGGGCGCTGTCGGAATGGAGCGGCGGTACGACCTCTGCCGCCGGGGCCTCGGAGATCCTCCAGAAGGCCATGCTGGGCGAGCGGGACGGGCTGAAGTCCCTCGGCATCAGCATCAGCGAGGCCGACGTGCAGGCCCAGCTCGCCCTGAACGGCACGGACAAGCTCACCGGCGCGGCGCTCGAGCAGGCCAAGGCTCTGGCGACCCAGCAGCTGATCTTCGCGAAGTCCACGGACGCCCAGGCGTCCTACGCTGCTGGCACTGCTGAGGGCATCCGCTCCCAGCACGAGATGGATGCGGCGCTGGCCACAGTCCAGGAAACGCTCGTCGAGGCCGTCTACCCGATCTTGAAGGAGGTCACGGGCTGGCTGGCCGAGAACCTGCCCGGCGCCATCGACACCGTGAAAGGCGTCATCGCGGCCCTCCGCCCGGTCTTCGAGACCGTCTTCGGTGTGGTCAGCACGGTGATCGGCGTCCTCGTCAATGAGGTCTTCCCGCGCGCGGGCTCGGCGATTGCCACTCTGTCTGCGGCGTTCAGCACCATCGCCACGACCGTCTCGGGCGTCTTCAGCCGGGTGGTCGGCACGATATCGAGCGTCGTCGACACCGTGGGCAGGCTCTTCGGCACGATCGTCGGCACGATATCGAGCGTCGTCGACACCGTGGGCAGGCTCTTCGGCGGCATGGCCACCGCGATCGGCCAGGCCTGGGGCACGGCGGTCGGCCTCGTGAAGGGCGCGGTCAACCTGATCATCAAGGGCATCAACGTCCTGATCGGCGCGTGGAACAGCATCAGCTTCACCGTGCCGCGCCTCGACCTCGGACCCTTGGGCTCCTTCGGTGGGTTCACGATCTCGCTGCCCAGGATCGGGACCATCCCGCTGCTCGAGCAGGGCGCCTGGGAGATCCCGAACACGATGGCGGCGATCCTGCACCCGGGCGAGATGGTGGTCCCCCGGCCCTTCGCCGAGATGCTCCGCGGCGGGGCCGGCGGGCGTGGCGGGACCGCGGTGACGATCGTCAACAACTTCAACGGCCCGATCTACGGCACCGAGCAGACCGCCAAGCGCCTCAGCGACACGATCGCCCGCCAGGTGCGCCTGGCCATCATCCCCGGCTCATGACGACGCCGGCGGGCTCTGACTCAGCCGCCGGCGTCATGGAGGGCAATCGCCATGCCCGCCGTCCCGCAGGATAGCGCCCCGACCGCTGCGCCGGCGAGGGCCTCGTGATGGCCTTCGACGTCGTCGAGCCCGAAGAGATCGCGGAGGCCCTGGCGATCCTCGCGGAGAAGGTCGACCCGCCGGCGCCGAACCGCTGGGCCGACGCGACGGCCGATGAGAAGTCCGGGATCGTCCGTGACGCGGCCACCACCCGGCTCCGCCTGGTCGAGCAGGAGCGGGAGGCCTCGCGGCCGCTGACCGAGGACGAGCTCGCGCTGCTGGCCGAGATCGAGACGGCCCACCTCGAGCGCATCGGGGCGACCTTCCAGGAGCCCGAGGACCGCGGCCTGGCCGTCCTCTCGGATCTCGGCGAGGTCGAGTACGTCGAGGACCTCGTCCGACCCGGGCGGATCGTCACCGTCGCAGCTGAGGAGGGCAGCGGCAAGAGCTACGCCGTGACCGGCGAGCTCGGGATCCGCGTCGCGATCGCCGGCGGCTCGTTCGCCGGTACCTGGCCCGTCGTCGCGACCGGGGCCGTCCTGGTCCTCTCCGAGATGCACGCCGACGACGACTACGCCCGCGAGGCGACGATCCTGGAGTCCCTCGAGCTCGAGCGCGCCGCCCTGGCCGGCCGGTACTTCCGGCTGCCGCTCATGACCGCGGCCGGCGGCCAGCCCGCGCTCCTGGCCGACGACTGGCTCGAATGGATCACGGCCTGGCTGCGGGAGCGCCAGGCGATCCTGCTGGTCGTCGACACGGCCACTGGCGCCAGCCAGGTCGATCCGTGGGGCCGCGACATCCAGAGCGTCTACCGCCGGCTGCGGGGCGTCCTGGCCGCCTACCCGGCCCTGGCGGTCATCCTCATCGTCCACCTGAAGAAACCGCAGGGCAACGGCGAGCGCCGGATCAGCGACGTGCTCGGCGAGTGGGGCCGGTGGTGCGACGTGATCCTGCTGCTCGAGCACGACGGGACGCGGACGAAGCTCACCACCCGGAAGCGGATCCGGCACGAGCGGCGGATCGCCGCGACGAAGGCCGGCGGGCTCCTGGTCGATCCGGTCGACCTCGAGGAGACGAAGGGCACGAAGGTCGCGCCCGACGCCGTCCTGGCGGCGATTGCCGCGGATCCCGGCCTCAGCTTCGCCGCCCTGGCGGCCACCCTTGGCGTCGGCAAGGCGACGGCCGCGCGGTATGTGGATGCTCTCGGCGAGAGCGTCGAGGGTCTGCCGACAGGGCCGAGGGGAGCGATTCGCCTCTACCTCACCGCCTCACCGCCTCAAACCGCCTCACGTGCGGATGATGCGGTCGATGAGTCGGACCTGACCAGCGCTGATCTTCGACCGCCTCAGCGCCTCACCACCTATATAGGTGAGGCGGTCGATGATGCGGTGGTCGTCGAGGATGCGGCCAAACCGCCCTGCTTCGCCGATCCCGACCTGTTCCGAGCCCATGCCGACCACCGTCGACAGGTCGGGTTCGCGATCGTCTGCGATGCCTGCCCCGCGCCCGGCTCCGAGGCTGCGTCATGAGTCCGGAGGGGTGGGGGCACCTCTGCCCGCGGGGGGGTGCCCCCGACGTAGCAGAGGCCTCTCGCGGTGTGGAGGAGTCTGGGACTTTCGGAAGCCCCAAACCGCTCCCGTCGACCGTGGTTCGCCCGGGCGCCGCTGACTGCATCCACGCCCGCGGCTACTACCGCGAGGATCCACCGGGCACCGGACCTCGGAGCGGCAGCGTGAACGCGCGGTGGCCGGCGCGCGTGGCGATCGCCGAGCAGCGCGGCTCGGGTGGGGCGAGCGCCTGGCCGCACCGAAGGCACGTCCGGGTGACGCGTGGACGCGGCAGCGACCGGCGTAGCGGCCAGGCGCCAGGCAGCGTCGCGGACCCGATGAGCGGCGAGGGGGGTGGGGTACCACCTGTCGCCGGGAGAGTGCCCCCGAAGTACCACCCCGCATCGAAACCCGGTAAGCCCGTGACCGGATTCTTCCGCGACGAAAATCCCGCCGCGACGGAATGCCCGATCTGCGGCGGGCCCGTTCTACAGCCCTCTCGCGGCCGTCGTCGACGGTGGTGCTCCGCGCGCTGCCGTTCCGCCGCGCACCGGGAGCGCCAGGGCCTCGAGAACGGCTACCTGGCCAGCCAGGCGCGTCTGTGGGGGGACATGGCGCGCGCTGGCTTCGCCTCGGCTGAGACGGCGGCCGCGGCTCGAGCCAGGCTCGCTCACGCCAGGGGGATCGCCGCGGCGCCTGGCGCAATCCAATGCCGCCCAGCGCGCTTGGCACGGCGCGCTGGCGGCCCCCCCCGCGCCGCGTCCGGCCGGCCCTCGGGTGATCGGCCCCAGGGAGACCACCGGCCGGACGTTGGTCCCCCGGGAACGCCGGGCCGCCGGCATCAGAAAGCGCCTCCGTTGAAAAAAACGCGCCCGAGACTTTGCAGGAGAGAGATGCCGGGCGGTACGTCGAGCGCTCTCTGCGGCAGACAGGGTGTACCCCACC
>DASQFM010000035.1:0-3041 GCA_035633135.1 Candidatus Eiseniibacteriota bacterium | reverse complement strand
ACCTCGAGGAAATAGCTGCTCCCGTCCGGCTCGACGAGGAACTCGCACGTCGCGGCGTTGCGGAGCGAGCCCGCCCGGCCGAGGCGCACCGCCTGGTCGTGCAGCTTCCGCCGCTGGTCCGGCGTCAAGCCCGGTGCGGGCGCCTCCTCCACCAGCTTCTGATGCCGGCGCTGAATCGAGCACTCCCGCTCGCCGATCGCGACGATCTCCCCGCTCGCGTCGCCGAGGAGCTGGACCTCCACGTGGCGGGCCGGACGGATCTCCCGCTCGAGGTAGACGGACCCGTTGCCGAACGACGATTCGGCCTCCCGGGCCGCCTCGGCCAGCGCGACCGGGAGGTCGTTCGGGGCCGTCACCCGGCGCATCCCGCGGCCACCGCCGCCCGCCGCGGCCTTCACCAGCAACGGGTAGCCGACACCCGCCGCTGCCTCGAGGATGGCGTCCACCTGGTCGGGCTGGACGGCTGCCGGCTCGAGCGTCCCGGGGACCACGGCCACGCCGGCGCCCTCCGCCAGCCGGCGGGCGTGCAGCTTGTCCCCGAGCGCCTCGATCGACACCGCGCTCGGGCCGACGAACGTGAGCCCGGCCGCCTCGACGGCGCGCGCCAGCTCAGCGCGCTCGGCGAGGAAGCCATAGCCCGGGTGAACCGCCTCGGCCCCGGTCGATAGCGCGGCTTCGACGATGGCATCGATCCGGAGATAGCTCTCCGATGGCGGCGGCGGGCCGATCCGGACCGCCTGGTCGGCAAGCCGAACGTGCGCGGCCCGGGCGTCGGCGTCGCTGTAGACGGCGATCGCGGCCATCCCCATCTCCCGACAGGCGCGGATGATCCGGACCGCGATCTCGCCGCGGTTGGCGATCAGGACGCTGGAGAACGGGGCGGCCGGCAGCACGTCTTTGTACAAAGACGGCCGTCGATCAGAGCGGGATGTTCCCATGCTTCTTCCGCGGATTCGTGTCGCGCTTGCCGGCCAGGACCTCAAGCGCCGCGATGAGGCGCGGTCGGGTCTCCGACGGCTTGATCACGTCGTCCACATAGCCGCGCGCCGCCGCAACGTACGGGTTCGCGAACTGCTCCTCGTAGTCGGCCACGAGGCGGGCTCGCTCGGCAGCGGGATCGGCGGCAGCGGCGAGCTCGTCCTTGAAGATGATGGCCACCGCGCCGTCCGCGCCCATCACCGCAATCTCGGCGGTCGGCCAGGCGAGGTTCAGGTCGCCGCGGATGTGCTTGCTGCTCATGACGTCGTAGGCGCCGCCGTACGCCTTGCGGGTGATCACGGTGAGCTTCGGAACGGTCGCCTCGCAGTACGCGTACAGCAGCTTCGCGCCGTGACGAATGATCCCGCCGTGCTCCTGCGCTACACCGGGCAGGAAACCGGGCACGTCGACGAAGGACACCAGCGGGACGTTGAAGGCGTCGCACGTCCGCACGAACCGCGCCGCCTTGACCGACGCGTCGATGTCGAGCGCGCCGGCGAGCACCGCCGGTTGCTGGGCGACGATCCCGACGGACCGGCCGCCGAGGCGCGCATAGCCGATCAGCATGTTCTGGGCCCAGCCGGGCTGGATCTCGAGGAACGCGCCGTCATCCGTGACATGACTGATCACCTCATGCATGTCGTACGGCTGCGCGGGATCGTCGGGCACGATTCCATCGAGCGCCGCGTCCATCCGGTCCGAGGGATCGGTCGTCTCGATTCGCGGTGGGGGCTCGAGGTTGTTGGCCGGGAGGTACGCCAGGATCCGTCGCGCGAGGTCGAGCGCCTGGGCCTCGTCGGGCGCGGCGAGATGGGCCACGCCGCTGCGGGTCGTATGGGTGATCGCCCCGCCGAGGAATTCCGCGTCGACCGTCTCGTGGGTGACGGCCCGGACGACGTTCGGACCAGTGACGAACATGTAGCTCGTTCCTTCGACCATTACCGTGAAGTCGGTCATGGCCGGCGAGTACACTGCGCCGCCGGCGCACGGCCCGAGGACGACCGACAGCTGCGGGACGACGCCCGACGCCAGCACGTTGCGCAGGAAGATGTCCGCGTAGCCGCCCAGCGAGACGACGCCCTCCTGGATTCGCGCGCCGCCGGAATCGTTGAGCCCGACGATCGGCGCACCGACCTTCATTGCCAGGTCCATGACCTTGCAGATCTTCTCGGCGTAGGCCTCCGAGAGCGAGCCGCCGAAGACGGTGAAGTCCTGGCTGAAGACGAAGACGGTCCGGCCGTCGATCCGGCCGTGGCCGGTGACGACGCCGTCGCCCAGCGGCAACTGGTCCGCCAGGCCGAAGTCGGTCGACCGGTGGGTCACGAAGGCATCGAGCTCGATGAAGCTGCCGGCGTCGAGGAGCAGCTCCAGCCGCTCGCGGGCGGTGAGCTTGCCCATGGCGTGCTGGCGCTCGATCCGCGCCGCTCCCCCACCAAGCTGGGCCTGGGCGCGCATGTCGTCGAGTCGCGCGAGGCGTTCGTCGTTGGTTGGCACGGCCCGTGGAACCTCGTTGTCTTTGCGCAAGGACAGTGCTGGCGCACGTCTGCGCGGCCATGATAGAGGCGCAGGAACGGCGTACGATGACGCGGTTCGCGAAACCGGCTCGCGAAATCGGCGAGATCGGCCCCTGTGCTCGACGGTGCCGGGTATCCACACTTCGGTGCACAAGTGCCCGATCCTGTGGATAACTCGGCTGCGTTCATCAACGTCGCTGCGCTACCATGCGACGGCTCGCGCGACAGCAAAGCAGATCGTCAACGCGATTACGAGGTGGGTGCCCACGTGACCAATGTGATCGCCATCGCCAACCAGAAGGGTGGCGTCGGCAAGACGACGACGACGATCAACCTCGCCGGTGCGCTGGCCGAGGACGGGATGCGCGTGCTGTGCATCGACATGGACCCGCAGGCGAACCTGACCGCGGGCCTCGGCATCAACCTCAACACGGTCGACCAGTCGATGGCCGACGTGCTCGTCGGTCGCATGCCGATCGACGATGTCATCCGCGCAACCGAGACGGCCGGCATCGACATCGCCCCGGCCCACATCGACCTGGCGGCGAC
>DASQFM010000034.1:0-2223 GCA_035633135.1 Candidatus Eiseniibacteriota bacterium | reverse complement strand
GGCTCGATCATCGGCCGCCCCGAGATC
Organism: Candidatus Eiseniibacteriota bacterium; assembly: GCA_035633135.1. Taxonomy (GTDB): domain Bacteria; phylum Chloroflexota; class Limnocylindria; order Limnocylindrales; family CSP1-4; genus UBA5189. The sequence goes on along the minus strand of DASQFM010000034.1, from coordinate 2,196 downwards.
ATCACCCGGGGCTTCGTCCACCTCAACGAGCTCGACCCGATCATGAACGAGGCCGTCGACCGGATCATTGCCTCGATCGAGAACCCGGGCGACCACATCAGCGAGATTGCCCTCCTCAAGGCCCAGATCAAGGATGGCGTGTCGCGCTTCCTGTACGAGCAGACCAAGCGACGGCCGATGGTCTTCCCCGTCGTCGTCGAGGTCTAGCGTGGCGAATCGACGGCGCACGCCCGCTGCTCGACCGCGCCGGCGCCGCAGCTCGGGCCTCCCGACCTTCCGGATCCCGGCCGTGGCGCCCGAGGTCGTCCGTTCGCTGGTGGGCCTCAGCCTGGCGGTCCTCGGGATCTTGACGCTCGTCGCGCTGCTGCTGCCCGGCGAGGGCTCCCTCAACACGTGGTGGATCGGCACGGTCGCACCGTGGTTCGGCAGCCTGCGCTGGCTCCTGCCATTCCTGCTCTTTGGGGCCGGCTGGTACGTCGAGTGGGGGCCCGGCCGTCATCCCGGATCGGGCTGGGGCCTCACGCCTCTTGGTGTTGCGATCGCCTATGCGGGGCTCCTCGGCGGCGCCTCGGTCGTTACCCGCGAGTGGGGCGGCCGCGTCGGCCGGTTCCTGGCGGACCTGTTCCAGCCCATGCTCGCGGTCCCGGGAGCGCTCGTCGTCCTCGGGGCGATCTGCGTCGTCGGCGTCCTGCTGGCGTTCAACCTGCGGCTGAGCGACCTCACCCGACCCGGACTCGCCCTCGCCCGCTGGCTCGGAGCGACGGCCGCGACCTCCATCCAGCGCCAGCCTGGCGCCACCGCCGCCGGCTCGACGGCCACGCCTGCGGCGAGAGGCGGCGCCTCATCGGCGGGGACCGCAGCTATTGCCGGAGAGGCGGCCGGCCCGAACGGCGCCCGCGGCCGGGGCCCCCGCATCGCGGGCAGCGCGGAACCGTTGCCCGGCCAGACGGGGATCTGGGGCGAGGATGGGCCCGTGCCGATCCCGTCATCCGTGCCCACGTCGGCAACGTTCGCGCCGACCCGGAGCGGCACGGCCACCGCCGGCGCCGCGACAGTCCTGGAGCCGCCGCGGCGGCGCGATCCGGACGACGTCACCGATGCCTCGGACTCGCCGCCGACGCGGGAGCGGCAGGAATACGTCCTCCCGCCGATCGCCCTGCTCGACGCAGCGATCGAGATCGTCGAGCCCGGCGGCGAGGAGGCGGTCCACCTCCGCAACCAGGAGATCATCACCAGGAAGCTGGCCAGCTTCGACCTGCCGGTCGTGGTCGTCGGCCGCAACGCCGGGCCGGTGGTGACCCAGTACGAGGTCCAGCCCGCGCCGCACGTCAAGGTGAGCCGGATCGAGGCCCTGTCGGACGACCTGGCGATGGCCCTCGCCGCCCGTTCCCTCCGGATCGAGGCGCCGATCCCGGGCAAGAGCGCCGTCGGCATCGAGATTCCCAACAAGGACTTCAACGTGGTCACCCTGCGGGGCATCCTCGAGACGCTCGACTTCGCGGCGTCCGGCTCGAGGCTCACCTTCGCCCTCGGCCGCGACGTGGCCGGCCGGGCCCAGGCGGTCGACCTCGCCAAGATGCCGCACCTGCTGATCGCCGGCGCGACCGGCTCGGGCAAGAGCGTCATGGTCAACGCTCTCATCACCAGCCTGCTGTGCAACGCCACGCCGGACGACCTGCGGATGATCGTGGTCGACCTCAAGCGGGTCGAGCTCGCGCAGTACAACGGCTTGCCCCACCTGCTCGTGCCGGTGATCACCGAGACCGAGCGGGCGAAGGCCGCCCTGAAGTGGGCCGTCAACGAGATGGAGGGCCGCTACCGCCGCTTCGCCGGGGCCAGCGCCCGCAACATCCGGGCCTACAACGAGACGCGGATCGATCCGGCCGACAGGATGCCGAACATCATCATCGTCATCGACGAGCTCGCGGATCTCATGATGCGCGAGGGCAAGAACGTCGAGGAGGCGATCGTCCGGCTGGCCCAGAAGGCCCGGGCGACGGGGATCCACATGGTCGTCGCCACCCAGCGCCCGTCGGTCAACGTCGTGACCGGGCTGATCAAGGCCAACTTCCCGTCCCGCATCGCCTTCGCGATGGCCTCCCAGATCGATTCCCGGACGATCCTCGACACGCCCGGTGCCGAGGACCTCATCGGCCGCGGCGACATGCTCTACCAGCCGGCAGACCTGCCTCGCCC
>DASQFM010000033.1:0-4908 GCA_035633135.1 Candidatus Eiseniibacteriota bacterium | reverse complement strand
GAGGTGAACGGCTTGTGGCCGCCAGGTGAACGCTGCCAGCGCGATCGAGTGAGCGTGGCTGCCGCCGCGCGCGGCGAGGGCGGCGGGAATTCAGGCGAGCGACGTTGCCGGTGCGGTCGCGCCCGTCATCGCGGCCGGCCGCCGGAGGACGTACCCGACGCCGCGGACGGTCTGGACGATCGTCGGCGAGCCGGGATCCGCCTCGATCGCGGCCCGCAGCCAATGGACGTGGACGTCGACCGTCCGCGTCTCGCCGGGATAGTCGTAGCCCCAGACCTGCTCGAGGAGCTGATCCCGGCTGACGACCTGGCCGGGATGCCGGAGCAGGAACGCCAGGAGCTCGAAGACCTTGGGCTTCACCGGGACCTCGCGCCCTTCGCGGAGCACTCGGTGGCCGGCGAGGTCGACCTGCACCGGGCCCAGATCCACCAAGGGCGGCAGCTGGCCGCCGGCGAGCTGCTCACCACGTCGCAGGATTGCCCGGATCCTGGCCGACAGCTCGCGCAGGCTGAACGGCTTGGTCACGTAGTCGTCAGCGCCGAGCTCGAGGCCGACGACTTTGTCGACCTCGGCCCCGCGCGCCGTGAGCATGATGATCGGGACCGACGACTCGGCCCGGATAATCCGGCAGACCTCGATCCCCGACAGCTCGGGCAGCATCAGGTCCAGGAGGACGAGGTCCGGATTCTCGGAGCGGAACATCGCCACGCCGACTTTCCCGTCCGCGGCAGCCGCGACCCGGAATCCATCGGCCTCGAGCGCCTCGGCGAGGGTCTCGCGCAGGGTCGGCTCGTCTTCGACTACCAGGATCGTGCGGGCCATCGAGGTCGAGGATACGCAGCCGTGTTAACAGCGAATTGGAGGCGCTGACCGGGCCGGATGCGGGGCCCTGGCGCGGCAGCCTTGTTCGCGACCGACGACGATCAGCGCTTCGGCGGCCGCACGAAGTATTCGGTGAAGGAGCTGCAGCGTCCGGCCGCGTCGAATTCCATCACGAACACGTTGAAGTACTCGTGCTCGACCGTGTCGTGGGAGGCATCGGTCCAGTACGTAGTCGTGCCACGGGCAACGCCCCGATTGCCGTCAGCCGCGAATGCTTCGTAGGTCGCCGCCCAGGTGTCCGGGGCGTCCCGTCCGCTTTCGTTCCCCCCCGGTGCCAGCCAGTCGGCGACGATCGCCGCGCGGCCCCGGACTGGCTCATCGTATGGGTGGCCGCGGTATTCAGCGTCCTCGCTGAAGAGCTCCCCGATCGCTGTCTCGTCGTAGGTTCGCCAGGCGTCGATATAGCCGTCGAGCCACTGCTGGAGATCGTCACGGGTCATCAATGGAGATGCCTCCTGTCCAATAGCCGGCCGATCACCGTGCCGCAACCTGCTCTCCGTCGAGTGCCTCGATGGCCGCGTCGAGCCGCTCCAGGACCCGCTCGCGATCCAGCGCCACGAGCGTGTCGAACAGCGGCGGTGTGGCCGTCCGCCCGGTCACGGCGATCCGGATTGCCATGAACAGGTCGCCGGCCTTCCAGCCGCGTGCCTCGGCGAGTGCGCGGAGCGGCGGTTCCAGCTCGTCGGCCTCGAAGCTGACGGCGCCGGCCTCGGAGATCGCGTCGCGGGCAGCCCGAAGGGCCTCCTGCGTTGTCGCCGCGTCCCAGCGCCGCGAGGTGAGCAGGGCCGGATCGACGACAAGGTGATCGACCCATAGGAAGCCGACGAGGTCCCCGACGGCGCGGAGGGTCGGCAGGCGGTCCTGGATGATCGGCAGGAGGCCACGGAGGTCCTCCGTCGAGGGCAGCCGGTCGATGCGACCTTCAGCGAGCTCGACCTCCAGGAACGGCAGCAGCCGCTCGATCAGGTCGTCGGGGTCCAGGCGGCGGATCCACTGGCCGTTCAGCCACTCCAGCCGTTCGCGATCGAAGACCGCGCCGCCTTTCTGCACGTGCCCGATTTCAAACCGAGCGACCAGCTCGTCGAGGGGCAGGATCTCCTCCTCCGTCCCGGTCGACCAGCCGAGGAGCGCCAGGTAGTTGTCGAGGGCCTCGGGCAGGAACCCCTCGGCCCGATAGTCGGACAGCGCCGTCTGGCTCTTGCGCTTGCTCATCTTCGAGCGGTCGGGGTTGAGGATCAGCGGCAGGTGGGCGAACTGCGGCACCGCGTGGCCGAGGGCCCGGAAGAGGAGGATGTGCTTCGGGGTGTTGGAGAGGTGGTCCTCGCCGCGGATCACGCAGCTGATCTCCATCGCCGCGTCGTCGACGACCACGGTGAAGTGGTAAAGCGGCGTGCCGTCTCCGCGAACGATCACGAAGTCGCCGCCGATGTTGGCGGTCTCGAATTCGACCGTGCCGCGGACGAGATCGTCGAACCGGACGAGCTCGTCGGGCACCCGGAAGCGGAGGGCAGCACGAAGGCCGGCGGCTTCGCGTTCGGCGCGATCGGCGGGGGTCAGGCGGGCGCAGCGGCCGACGTAGCGCGGCGGCAGATGGGCGGCCTGCTGGGCCTTTCGATCAGCCTCCAGCTCGGCCGGGGTGCAGAAGCACGGGTAGGCGAGATCGCGCGCGAGGAGGTCCGCGGCCGCGGCCGCAAAGCGCTCGAGGCGCTGCATCTGGCGGTACGGGCCAAAGGCCCCGAAATCGGGTCCGCCCGCGGCATCGGGTCCCTCATCCCAGGTCATCCCCAGCCAGTGCAGGCCCTCCAGGATGTCGGTTTCGAACGCGATGCTGCCGCGGGCGACGTCGGTGTCCTCGATCCGGACCACGAACGTCCCGCCAGCGTGCCGCGCGAACAGGAAGTTGAAGAGCGCCGTCCGGGCAGTGCCGATGTGGAGTGGGCCGGTGGGGCTCGGCGCGATCCGAACGCGGACCTGGGACATCGATCGATTGTAGGCGCCGGGTTTCGAACGGCCGGTCAACCGGGCGGCCGGGCGGCCGGCCGGGAGCGGCCGGGAGATCGCCGGTCAGCGCTGCGAGGTCACCGTGGCGGCCTGGGCGGCACCTTGTGGAACAGGGCCGGATCGGCGTCGCCGGCGATGACCCGAACCAGCCCGGCCGGGCGAAGCCCGAGCGTGGCGCGTCCGAGCGGCCCGTCGAGGGTCAGCGAATCGAGGGATTCCGACCGCGCCAGGATCGTGACTCCGGCGCCCGGCCGAAGGCCCCGCGCCTCGAGGTAGGACAGCAGCCCGGCGTCCTCTTCGGCTTCCTCGGTGATGCGGTAGATGGTGGCCCGCTCGCCGGCCGCCATGTCGGCGAGCGGCACCCCGGCCGGCCGACGTTGCGCGGTCTCGAGATCGATGGGGTTGCCGTGGGGGCACGTCTCGGGATGCCCCAGCAGCTCGTCCAGTCGAGCCTCGACGCGCGGCGAGATCGCTGCCTGGAGGCGCTCGGCCTCGACGTCCGATTCGGCCCAGCCGAGCCCGACGATCTCGCTCAACAGCCACTCGCACAGGGCGTGGCGCCGGAAGATCCCGTCCGCGGCCGTCCGGCCGGCGCTCGTAAGGTGGAGACCCCGACCCTCGGCCAGGGTCACCAAGCCGTCGCTGGCGAGCCGGCGGAACATCTCGCTCGCGGCCTGGGTGCTGACGCCGAGTCGCCGGGCGACCTGCGATGCCGTGATCCGGGACCCATCGCCGGCCATGATGCGGAGTCCCAGCAGATACTCCTGGGCCGCGCTCGACAGGTCCGTCGTCGGGCGATGTCGGGTCTCGCTCGAGGGCGCCATGGCGCTCAGGATAGGGCGCGGTAACGAACCCTCGAGGCGATTCCGTAGCCAACGCCGACGAACCACGCCACCGCAAGCAGCGCGGCCAGCACCGGCCCCCCGCGGGGATCGAAGCCCGCGCCGACGGCCAGCAGGAACATCGTGGTTGGGACCAGGGCGATCACGACCGCGACAGTGCCCATCGCCAGCAGCCTGGTGAGGGGCGGGGCAAGCAGTAGCACGCCGAGCAGTAATGCCTGGCCGAGCCACGGCAGCAGCGGGGCGGCACCGGTGCACGTCGCCGAGAACTCGGCGCAGCCGGTCACCGACCCGACGACGCTCGCGATCGCGATCGCCAACGGCGGCCAGGCGACGAGGGCGAGGCCGAGACGGCCCAGCTGATCGCGGGCGGCGCCCTGGTCGTGCGCTGCGGCCTCGGCCGGATCGCTCCTGCGCGCTGGGGCGTCATCGGGCGGTCGCGCGGCAGCCCAGCTCGGCACAGTCGGGCGGGAATCAGCGGCCGCCCTGGAGGACGGGCTTGAGGTCGCATCCGTCCGCGAGCTTTCCGGGCTTCGCGCATCCGACCAGCCGCTGCCCGTCGCGGCGGCTGGATCGAATGACCAGCGATCGCGAGCCCTGGCCGTCCCTCGCGCGCCGCGACCGCGAGTCGCCCTGGCTCCGGAGGCCGCGGCTCCGTGCGCTTCGGCGGACGGATCGTCGTCGCCCAGCACCGCATCCGGCCCAACGTCGTCGACCCTTACCTCGTCGCCGGCGCGACCGGTCGGGGTGGTGTTGAGGCGCCGACCTCGGGCCTGGTATTCGGGGCCGTGCTTGCGCGGATCGGCGTATTCGCGGGGGTTGACCGTCCAGTACTCGCCGCTGGTCGGTCCATACCAGGAAGCCCCGCCCCAGGCCGGGTCGGCAGGATCGCGGGCCTCGTCGTAGCTCGTCGATCCCAGCGTCGCTTTCCGGGTCTGCCGCGATCGCGAACCGGGCCTGCGCCCGGAGGTGCCTGACTTGCCGGAGGCGCTTGCCTTGCCGGAGGCGCTTGCCGTGCCCGAGGCCCCTGCGGCTCGCGATGTGCCTGCGCCACCGGCGTCGCTCGTCCCGCCTGCCGTGCCGGAACGGCGGGAGGCGCCCTCGCCGGCCTCGGCTCCCGCGGCGCGCCGAGCGCGCTCCGCTCGCTCGCGAGCCGCTTTCTGGGCATCCTCGCGCGCCCGTT
>DASQFM010000032.1:0-4103 GCA_035633135.1 Candidatus Eiseniibacteriota bacterium | reverse complement strand
GGGCGGCGGACTGACCGTGACCGAAGTTGCCGCCGGGCTTTCGCCCGCCGAAGCTCCTGGCGCCAGCGAGGGGGTGGGACTGGCACCGCCTACGCCGCCGCCTCCACCGCCCCCGCCAGCCGCGGCCGACGAGCCCGGCTTGGGACTGAAGCCGAAGTCGCGCAAGGCCTGCTCGGCGCTCGATTTCATCGAGGGTTGCAGGACGAGCAGCCACAGCAGGATTGCGGCGACCAGCAGCGCCAGGGCCACGATGGCCGCCCGCAGGAACCACGGTGGCAGCATCGATTCCTGGAGGTACAGGCCGTCGAGTGGAAGCGGCTTGACGTCCTCGCCCGCGACCAGCAGCTGGAACGGATGCGACTTCGGGGTTCCGCGCCAGAAGGTCTGGTTCGGCCTGACCCTGATCTTGGCGAAGCCGGCGGTGCCGGGCGGGACGTCGACCGTTGGCGGGTCGACCTCGAACCGCACCAGCTTGTCGGGATCGACGCCTTCGACCGACGCAGCCAGCGGAACGTTGCCGCGGTTATCGATCGCCAGCTCATGCCGACCGCCCCGGCTGCCCCGCGACGTGCGTGGGACGAGCTCAGCCGACGGATCCTGGAAGGCTCCAACCTGGAGGACGCCTTCCTCGACGACCGTTGCCTCGGGATCCTCACGCGAGCGAACCATGACCCCGTAGGGCAGAGGCCCGGCTCCGACGGCCGACGACCGAGGTGGTCGAAAGACCAGCGTCGTGACGCCCTCGGCCTCCGGGAACAGCGAGAGCGTGGGCGGCTCGGCAACAGCCCAGCTGCCGATGTCGCCGAGAACCTCGAAGCTGAACTCGTCGACGACCGTCCCGCTGTTCTTGACCCGCAGCTCGGCCGACGCCTGGCCCCCCGGGTCGACCGCGACTGGAGCAGGATCGAGGATGGCTGTGGCACCCATGATCCGGCGAGTGTACCGGCGCCGTGGGCACGCGGAACGTCAGATTTCGGGACGAAGCGGCCCGTGCCGGTGCCCGTTCGGGCACTCCTGGCTGCCCGTTACGTCGAGGTTAAGCCGACGGAAATTGGCGGGTCGTAGTGTCCGGTGATCGGTCGATTGGCTTGGGGCCGAGCTCCGATGAAGCGGGCCGAAGGGTCATCGAGTGGCCTGCTCATCGAGCGCCTGCTCGAACGGGGGAAGGGGGCGAGTCCATGGTGGCCCAGATGGTCCCGATGCCAGACCGGGTCCCGGTGTACATCAGCGCTGGGGATCCAATCTCGCATGCCGGCATCGCGAGCCAGCTGCGAGGGGCCGGCATCACCCGGATCGCCGACGCCGCTGTGCCGGGCGCCGTCGCGCTGGTGGTCGCCGACCAAGTCGACGGCGAGACGGTGACCGCGATCCGTTCGTTGCGCGCGCGCGGCGCCGAGCGACTCATCCTGCTGGTGGCCCGGATCGACGATAAAGGCGTGCTGGCCGCCGTCGAGGCCGGAGCGACCAACGTGCTGCGGCGCAGCGAGGCGACGCCGGCCAATCTACTGGCCGCCATCCAGACGGCCTCGGCCGGCGAAGGCAGCCTCCCGCCGGACCTCCTGGGCCGGCTGCTGTCCCAGGTCGGGCGACTCCAGCGCCAGGTGCTGCACCCCCGTGGCCTGACCTTTGCCGGCCTTACCGATCGCGAGGTCCGGGTGCTCCAGCTGCTGGCCGAGGGCCTCGACACCGCCGAGGTCGGGAAGCATCTCTTCTACTCGGAGCGGACGGTCAAGAACATCATCCACGACCTCACGAGCCGCCTCGAGCTGCGCAACCGGACGCACGCCGTCGCCTACGCGATCCGCGAGGGGCTCATCTGATCCTCGGCCGCGGCCTGCCAGGCAGCGCCGGGCTTGCAAGGCGGCTCAAGACGGATATGGTTGAACCATGCCGGGCGTCACCGAGACCCGCCAGCGAGCGCCGCGCCATCACCAGGCGAACCGCACGGCCGACTGCGAGACGGACTGCCGCGGTCCGCTGAGGATCCTCGCCCGGCCACCCGACATCGCGGAGGTCCTCCGCAGCGCCGACGAGGCCACGCGCGCCGACATGGTGGGCGATCTCCAGCGGCGTTTCGGCAATGCCGTCGTCTCGCGGTTCCTCGATCCGGCGCTCGATCGCCGGCCGCAGCTCCAGCGCTACGCCGTGAACCTGCCGGTGGGGACCGCCGACTGCATGGTCGTCGTGAACTGGCTGAACCGGCACAGCCCCTACATCGCGACGTCCGGCTGGGCGAAGACATCGGTGCGATTCAGCTGGGCCGGCCCGCTCTCGTTCGATGGAACAGCGCCGGACCTGACCGTAACGGTCTCGGATCCTGGCGTCACGATGGCGAAGAGCGTCGACATGCCGACCTGGAACCCGACGGCGCCGGTGATGCGAGCAGCTTGGAGCTCGATGACGGCCACGCTTCGGGCTCACGAGACCGAGCACGAAGTGATTGCGACAACCTGGAAGGCGACGCTGCTCGATCGATTGACCAACCTCAGCCTGTCCGTGGCGTCACGCACGGCCGGCACGGCTGCCGTGACTGCCGAGTGGAACAGCTGGATCGCCGAGCATCAGGCCGAGCAGGACCTGAAGGATCCTTTCACGGCGATGCTCGATTGCAGCGCGGCTGAAACGGAGTCCGCGCCCGCGGAGGCGACTCCCGCCGAATAGCTACCCGGCCGCAGTCTCGGGCGCTACCTCGGGCTCTTCGTCCTCGCCCTCCCGCTGGATCGCGAGCGACTGGACCTCGGGCTCTTCGTCCTCGCCCTCCCGCTGGATCGCTCCCGCGCTCGGCGCCACGGCTGCGGAGGGTCTTGCCTGATGAGCGAGCACCTGGTCGGCGCTACGTTCGGCGGCCTGTTCGTAGCGGTCGGACGGATCACTCAGCCGGATGCCGCCGGCCGCCGGCGTTCCATCGACCGGACCGGCGCGCTGCTGGACGACGTGCGTCAACTCGTGGGCGAGCGTCCGCTGCCCGGTCGGCGTCGCCGGGTCGAATCGGCCGGGACTGAACACGACCTCATTGCCAACGGTGTAGGCGTGGGCCGAGACGGCCCGGGCGGATTCGGCAGCCGAGCCGTCACTGTGCACGCGGACGTCGCTGAAGTCCGCGCCGAGCGCCGACTCCATCCGGACGCGGGTCGTGTCGTCCAGCGGCTCCCCCCCGCCGCGGCCGACGACGCCCTTCACCGGTGACTGCTCCTGCTCCTCGCCAAGCAGCTGCGCCACGCTGGCGTTGCCAGCCGCTCGCTGAAGATGCAGCACCGACGCGGGCCCGAGCGCAGCGTTCGCCGCCCTGCGATCCTTGGCGTCGAGGACGCGGGCGGTTTGGGGCCCGAGCTCCATCTCGGCCGTCGGCTCCGACTCGCTCGCGGACTTCGGTGCCGTCCGGGTCGCCTCGATGAACTGACCTTCGAGCGATGTCATAGTCGCCTCCCTAGAACCCCCGACTGATGTAGAAGTCAATTCGATGCCAATTCATCGGCACGCCGTTGCGCCCGTAGTCCCTTTATTGGCGCCCGACAAGGTCCCTGCCGGCCGGCAAAGCGGGACAGTGAACCTGCACGTTCGGGCACGTTCACCCTCCTAGTCCTCGGCGGCGTGAACCGCAGAGTGGGCGACGCTCGTCAGCACATTCATCTCGACTTCGGTGAGGCGAGCTGGCCCCTCCTCGACCTGCTTCTCAAGCAACTGCGCGACATACACCTTGATCACCTCCCGGCGGCGAGCCGCGTCCTGGATCTTTGCGATCTCCTTCTCCTCGGCAGTCATGGACTTGGATCCATTCTTGATTCGTGCTGCGGTTCTCGAGTACAGCCGGCCCGCTCGGGTCTTCTCGAAAGTGGCTGGGTTCTGTTTGACCCGCTCAATGTGGTGGACCTGCAGGCTGGTGACCTGGCCCTTGTACAGGCGGTTGACCGGCGCTTGCGCCTCGACGAGGCGGCGATAGATCGTGTCCCCATCAATCGCTGCCGCCGCCTCGGCGATCTTGGTGCTTACCGTTGCGCCTGCCGCCGCTTTGTCCGCCCGGAGAGCAGAGCTTTCACTGATCAATCGACCGAGCACGCGCTTGTTCCAGCGCACGCTGTGCTCGGCGAGCTGAACCTTTCCCT
>DASQFM010000031.1:0-21681 GCA_035633135.1 Candidatus Eiseniibacteriota bacterium | reverse complement strand
GTTCGGCTCCCGCGACAGGATGTAGCCCTCTTCGAAGCGCCCCTCAGCGGCGAGGTTCAGGTAGCCGCGACAGTTCGTGCCGACAGGGCACGCTTCCTGGCACTCGATGTTGCACTGCAACCACGAGGCGTCGACGGGCTGGACCAGGAATTCCTGACGGAGCTCGAGAGCCAAGACGCGGTCGTTGCCTTTCTGCGTCGTGCGATGACGGGCGTCGTGCGAGACGAGGCGAGCGACGGAGGGAGACCGGCCCGCGAGACACGGCCGACCGGCAATCCGAATCTACCATCGAGCGTGGCGCCCCTGCACGGATGCCGGCCCCGGGAGATCAGCCTGCTGCGGGATCCGTTGTCGACTCGGGATGGGCCTCGGCGGCTGCATCCGCGGCTTCTGCCGATGCCTCGCCCTCGTCGGCAGACGCGCCCTCCTCCTTGTCGTCGTCGTCGATCACGACCACGCGGAAGCGCTCCGCGGCCGCGGCCCCGATCGGTTGGCCGATCTCGGCCGCCCACTTCCGGACCCGTCCCTCGAGCTTCTCGGGCTCCTGGATCTGGCTGCCGTGCTCGCGGAGTGCCGCGATCTTGCGGTCGAGCGTGGTCGACACATCGACCCACGCGGTCGGCTGGTTCGACCAGAAGAGGTACAGACGCCGGACCCGGTGTGCTGCCAGGCCCTGCTGGGCAAGCCACGGGAAGGCCATCGGATTGCGGGCCGCCGGATAGACCGCATCGACGGCGGCGATCCCGGCCGCGCGGTGATCGACGTGGTTGACGCCGCCGCCCTCGTGGAAGAGGGCCTCCGGATCCGTGGCCAGCACCGCGTCGGGCCGGAACGTCCGGATCTCACGGACGAGCTGCTCCCGTAGCGCCAGGTCGTTCGCGAGCGCGCCGTCGGGCTGGTGGAGGAACGTCAGGCCGGCGTAGCCGACCACCGCCGCCGCGGCCCGCTGCTCACGTTCGCGCAGCGCAGCCAGCTCGAGCGGATCGGTATCGGGGTCCTCGGCGCCGGCATCGCCGCTCGTGCAGCACACCAGCCAGCCCTCGGAGCCCGCGTCGATCCAGGCGGCCGCGGTCGCAGCCGGGCCGAAATCGGCATCGTCGGGGTGGGCGACGATGACCATGAACCGTGCCGGCCGCCAGGTGTGTGGAGTCTGGGGCGAGATGGGGGTCGAATCGGTCATCGGCGGAACCCTCCCGAGGGCCTCCCGGCCGACCTAGAATGCCGCAGGCTTCGCTCGTATCCCCCCACGAGCGAAGCCTCGTCGTTTCCCGAGCGGTGCGATTCGGGCGGTCCGCTCACGGCGCTCACGCGGCGAGCGCCCGCTCCTCCTCGAGGGCAGCCAGTGCGGCGGACGCGTGCCCGTCGGCCTTGACCTTCGGCCAGGCGCGGGCGATACGGCCTTCGGGATCGACCAGGTACGTGGACCGGACGATGCCCATGTAGGTGCGGCCGTAGTTGGTCTTCTCCTGCCACGCGCCGTACAGGTCGGCGACGGCGTGGTCCACGTCCGAGAGGAGCGTGAACGGCAGGTCGTATTTCTCGCGAAAGCGGCGGTGGCTCGCCGCATTGTCCGGGCTCACGCCCCAGACGTCGGCGCCAGTGTCGCCGTATGTCTCGTTGAGGTCCCGGAACTGGCAGGCCTCGGTCGTGCAGCCGGCCGTGTCGTCCTCGGGATAGAAGTACAGGATCGTCCAGCGGCCGCGCTGGTCGGCCAGGTCATGGAGCTTGCCGGTCTCGTCCGGAAGGCTGAAGTCGGGAGCGATGTCGCCCCGCTCGGGAGTGCTCATTCGCTGAATGTAGCAGGGGATTCGACGATGAGGAGCCGGCCCCGCCGGACCGAGACCGTGGCCGAACTGCCCAGCCTGACGTTCGACAGGCCACGCGCCGGACCGAGGTGCAGCGGCTCGTCGTGAAGGGGGTAGCGGAGGCCTTCGGTGGTGACGCCCTCCGCAGTCCCGGCGTACGGGAACAGCGAGACGAGGTCGCCCGCCCGGCCGTCGAAGCGCCGCTCAGCCGTCGCTGCGGCCCCGTCGCCCGTGACGTCGGAGGCACCCCCGGAGAGCATCGTGATCCTGGTGCCGGCGTCGAGCAGGCGGGCCGAGCGCCCGACCAGGGCGTGGTGGGCGAGCAGCGCGACGTTGGCGAGGGCGTGGTCGAGCCGGCGGCCGCCGAGCGCACCGAGGATCGTCAGGTCGGTGGCTCCCGCCTCGACGGCCTCCAGCACGGCCAGCTCCGTATCCGATTCGTCCTTGTCCGGCGGAGCCAGCGTCACCGGCACGCCCGCCGCCCGGAGCGCGTCGATCGCCGCGGGGCCCAGGGAATCGCCGTCGCCGACCCAGCGATCGATCCGCAGGCCGAGTGGCTCCGCCAATCGCGCGCCGCCGTCTGCAGCGACGACGAGACTGATCCCGGCGTCCCAGCCAGGCCAGGCGGCGTCGAGGTCCGCCCGCGCCGGCGCTGTCCCGTCGGCGAGGACGATGGCGCGAACTGGTCCGGGGTCCCGGTCAGCCACGGTTCGAGGCGGCGCCCGTTGACGCACCCATCGTGGACCTCCCGACCGGAGGCGTTGACGCGCTCCCCTCGGGGTCCGGGCCGAGGAAGGCGTCGACCCAGGCGGCGACGGAGGGGTGGACCTCGGCGGCGCCCGCAGCGACGAGCTCCTCGGCGGTGCCCAGGATCGAGACGATGCCGATGCCGCGGGCGCCCACCGCCCTGGCGAGACGCATGTCGTCGGGGGCATCGCCGACGTACGTCGCATGCTCCGCTCGCTCGAGGGCGCCGAGCTGCTCGAGGGCTCGCAGGAGCGGCGCCGGGTGAGGCTTGGCCGCGATGTCGTCGTCGCCACAGACGCGCACCGGGAGGAGCTCGCTGAGCCCGAATCGTTCGAGCTGCCGCTCGACCACGGCCCGGTCCCCCGCCGTGACGATGCCCATCACGTGCCCCACCGCCGACAGCCGTCGCAGTGCGGCCTCGGCGCCGGCGAACGGCTCGAGCGTCAGGATCGCCGAGTAGAGCTCGAGCCACCGAGCACCCGCCGCCGGGATCGTCGATTCCGGCACCCCGAGCCGGAGATACATGGCCCGCCAGTCGGGCGTGTAGACGGAGCGGTAGCGGTCCTCGTCGAACGGGAGGCCGTACTCGCTCAGGACCTGGGCGTTGGCACCGAGCATCGCCGGCAGCGTGTCGACGAGCGTGCCATCCCAGTCGAAGACGATCGCGTCCATCCGCCGGCGATCCTACGCGACGGCCTGCCAGGAGGCCCGATGCTAGACTCGCCGCCGTGCCTGCCACGCTCAACCACGCCGCCGTCCGGCGCGTGGTCGACGCCGCGGCGAAGAAGGGCGTGACCCTCGAGATCACCGTCTTCGGCGAGAGCACGCACACCGCCGCGGAAGCCGCGGGGGCGGTCGGCGCGGAGCTCGGCCAGATCGTGAAATCGCTGGTCTTCGTCTCACCACGGGACGACGGCACGCTCGAGCCGGTCCTGTGCCTCGTCTCGGGACCAAACCGGGTGGACCTCAAGCAATTGGCCGCCGTGCTCGCCCGGCCCGACGTTCGGCGGGCGACCGCGCGCGAGGCCAACGAGCTCACGGGCTTCAGCATCGGCGGGATCCCGCCGATCGGCCACACGCGTCGGCTGCGGGTGATCATGGATCCCGACCTCGGGCGGTACACGACGGTGTGGGCGGCCGCGGGCCTCCCGACCGCCGTGTTTCCGGTATCGCCCGACGCGTTGCGGATGCTGTCGGATGCGCACGTCGCCCCCATCGCCGAGGTCAGCGAGGTCCTCGAGCCGCCTGGATGAGCGCCGAGCCACGCGACGCGACCGTCAGCTATCCGGGCGGCCTCCGGGCGCGCTGGCGCTGGGGCGGCAGCGGCCGGGCGTCCGAGGTCTTCGCCCTGGCCGAGGCCGGCGGTGAGCTGGTCGATCACGGCCCGCTGGTCGCGGCCGATCCGGATGCCCGCTGCCGGGCCGAGCTGCGCCTGGAGGGGCCGGCCGGAGCGTGGACGGCCCGCTTCGCGTCGACCCTGAACGACCACCCCACTGCCGTGCTCTGGGATACCGAGGGCCAGCTTGTCGTGAAATATGGGTTTCATGGCTATGGCCTCGACGCCCGCTCCGGCACCCTGCGGTGGAGCCACCGCTCGGCGACCCCGCTCGTGGCGGTGATCGCATCTTCCCGGCTGCGCCATGTGCTGCTGCAGGCGGAGCTCGAAAGCTTTGCCATCGAGGCGGACGGGACGGTTGCCTGGCGGATCGCCCATTCCGACGTCGTGACGGCGGCCGAGCTGATCGGCGGCCGGCTGGTCCTGACGAGCTATACGGGTCAGGTCAACGCCATCGATCCGGCGACCGGCCGGGCGCCTGGCTGATTCGTCCGCCGGGCCGGCGCCCGGCTGACCCAAGGCGTCGGCTGAGACTCGTCCCCCGGGCTGATCGTCCCAGCCCCGTCATGTGGACGCTGCGTGGACAAGCCTCGCACTTGGCCTGAATCTCGTGGACACGGGCCATTGACCCTGGGGGCACTCCGGCCTAGCGTTGGTATCAGCCCGGAGGGGCTGAGCGACACTAACGGCAGCGATCGCATCAACGCCCACGTGCCGGGTAGGTTCCTCCGGGCCTTTGCTTGCCCGGGGCGGTCCGGGGGTGGGGCCTATCATTCCGGCCCGTGACTCCCCTGCTGCTGGTGCTCCTGGGCCTCGTCGCCCTGGCGGCCGGATTCGCGGTCCTGCGGACGTTCGGGCCGGGCTACCGCGTTGGACGGCTGCTCGCCAGCACGCCGCGGGTCAGCGTGGCCGACGCGCTCCGCCTCGCGACGGGCGACGAACGCCGTTACGTCCGGATCGACGGCCGCGTCGACAGCGACGCGGAGTTCGAGGATGCCGATCACCGGCCGCTGGTCCTCCGCCGAACGCGACTCGAGACGCAGGTTGGTGGTCGGTGGTCGGCCTTCGAGGACAACCGCGAGGTCGTGCCCTTCGAGATCCGCGAGGGCCTCGACGCGATTGCCGTCGACGGAGGCGGCCTTGGTGTTGGGCTGGTCGTCGTGCGCCGCGAGAGCGCGGGGATCGCCGCCGACCTTGCGGATCGGGCGCCGGCGAATGTCCCCGGCACGCGCCCGGCGCAAGTGATCGTCGAGCAGGTCTCCAGCGTCGAGCACGCCATCGTGCTCGGCGTTCCGCGCGTCGCGGAATCCGGGGAGATCCAGATGGCCGCCGGGCTCGGCCGGCCGCTCATCCTGACCACCCTCGAGCTCGATGAAGCCATGCGAGTCCTGACCGGCGGGCGCCGGGGCCGCTCCAGCCTCGCCGCCGGTCTGCTCCTGGCGGGCGCGGTCCTCGCCGGGCTCGGCACCATCTGGCTCGTCCTGACCGCGCTCGCGCCACATGTCGCGCTGGCCGCCTCGCCGGGCGCGTCCGTCCTGCCCGGTTCCGACACCCGAAGCTCGGGCGAGGGGCCGGGGCTGGTCGGCGATCCCGGCCTGGCGATCCTGCTGGTGGTCGCGATCGCCGTCGTGGCGACCGTCGCGACGACCGTCTACGTGCGTCTTACCGGCGGCGCCCGGCGATAGCAACGGATGGTTTCGGCGGCCGATTACTTTTGTCCCATTGTCAAGAAATGTGGGGACCGTAGGGTTCCGCCCACAGTTCACATTTCCTCCATTTGGGGCACCTGTGCCGAGGCCACGACCCACACGACCGCAGCCGCTCGACGCGACCCTCTCGGTGACGCGGGCTGGGGAGGTGCTGGGGGTTCATCCCAACACGGTCCGCGCGTGGAGCGAAGCAGGTCGGCTGCGCTTCTATCGCATCAATCCTCGCGGCGACCGCCGCTACCGAATGAGCGACCTGCGGCGATTCCTGGCGAGCACCCTGGCCGTCGAGATCGATCGCGGCGGCCAGGCACTCAAGCCACTGAGACCCAGGCGCCACGGCGACGCGACCGGCAACGGCAGGCCGCGCATCGAAAGCCGGCGCAACAGCACTCTGTCGATAAAGGGCGCTTCGTCCAGCAACGGCGCCGCGTCCAGCGCCACGGCGGCCGGCGCGGCGGCGTCCGCCGAGCCCGCCCTGGCGCTCCTGGCAGACCTGGCCGGGATCGTTGCCGCGGTTGTCCGGCCGACGACGACCGACGCCGGCCTGGCCCTCGGCGGCGCCGCTCATGCGATCCGGAAGGCGGGGCGGTTCGTGAGCGCCTCGGCCTGGCAGCTTCACGGTGACCGCCTGACACCGGTCGCGGCCAGCGGCGTCGGTGAGGAAGACCTGGTCGAGCTGCCTCGGAGCTACGGCATCCTCGGCCTCGCCCTGGACGTCGCACCGGACGTGGCCGACCCCGATCCAGTCGCCGGCGTGCTCGTTGCCGCCCACGGCGGCCGCGAATCGGCCTGCGCCATTCCCGGTCCCGGAGGTCCGTGGGGCGTGCTGCTCATCGTCCACGATCCGCCGGTGCCGCTGTCCGAGGTGGAGCGCCAGCTGCTCCGCCGGAGCGCGGAGGCAGTCGGCCATGTTGCCGAGGCAGCCGCGACGTCCGTGGAGGTCGCGCACCGGCTCCATCGGGCCGACGCGCTGCGCCGGGTGGCCGCCGATATCGGCAGCCATCTCGACCTCGAGGAGCTTCTGTCGCGCCTCACCGACCACGCCCTCGTCCTGTTCGGGGCGGATCGGGCGATGGTGTATCTGCTGGAGCCCGACGGGGCCAAGCGGGCGATGGCGTCGCGCGGCCTGTCGCAGTCCTGGATCGACGCGCTCGAGCATGCCCAGCCGCCGACCCTCGGCTCGACCGCGATCGCGGCCCGGCGGCCGATCTTCGCGGTCGACAACCGGAATGACCCGCGGACGGGCAACCTCCGGGCGGCGGTGGTCCAGGAAGGCTTCGACACCGCGTGCCTCGCGCCGCTGCTCGACGGCGACGCGCCCGGCGCCCTGGGCGTTCTCGGCGTCTACCACGACCGTCCGCATCCGTGGAGCCCCGCGGAACTGGAGTCGATCGCCGCCCTGGCGACCGAGGCGGGCGTGGCGATCAAGACTGCCCGCAACTACGCCCAGCTCGCGACGTGGGCGGCACAGCTGCAGTCGATCCAGCAGCTCGGGACGCGCCTCAACCGGATGACGAGGGTGTCGGAAGTCGGGCATGCGATCGCGACCGAGCTGCGCCAGCTCATCGACTACCACAACGTGCGGGTCTATCGCCTCTACGGCGAGACCCTCGAGCCGGTTGCGATGCTCGGCCAGGTTGGCGAGTACGTCGACGAGACACCGGACCAGCTGCGGGCCACGCTCGGCGCGGGAATCACCGGCTGGGTCGCCGAGCATCGGGTCGCCCAGCTGCTCGACGACGCGGCGAGCGATCCACGAGGCACGCCGATCCCTGGCACCGACCGGCTCGAGGAGTCCATGATCCTCGCGCCGATGCTGTACGAGGACGAGGTCCTCGGCGTGGTCGTGCTCTCGAAGCTCGGCCTGCGCCAGTTCCACCCGGACGACCTGCGTCTCCTCGAGATCTATGCCAGCTTCGCGGCGCAGGCGATGGCCAATGCCGACGCGACGCAGCGTCTGCGTGAGCAGTCCGCCGCCCTGGAACAGAAGGTCCGCGGACAGCGGGAGCTGCTCCAGCTCAGCGAATCGATCCTGACGACCTTCGACGTCTCGGCGCTCCTCGAGGTTGTCGCCGACCGGCTGGGCGAGCTGGTGGGCTCCGACACGGTGGCAATCGACGTCATCGATGCCGCGGGCGAGCTCGTCCCGACCATCGCCCGGGGTGCCGCCGCCCAGGACCACCTCCGAGCCGGGACGCCCGACAGGCGGGGCCTCGAGCAGTGGGTCCTCGACCACAACATCCCGCAGCGGATCGAGGATCGGCTGGCCGATGCGCGGACCGCTCGACCGGGCGAGCGTCTGACGAAGGGCAGCGTCCTGTGCGTCCCCCTGCGCGGCCGACGTAGCGCGATCGGCGTCGTAGTCCTTGAAAGGGTTGGTGCAGACCGGGTCTTCAGCGAGGACGAGTTCGAGCTCGTCCAGCTCTTCGCGGCCCAGGTCTCCGTGGCCCTCCAGAACGCCGAGTCGCACCGCGCCGTGGAACGCCGGGCGCAAACGGACACGCTGACCGGCCTCTTCAACTTCGGGTCGTTCAGCGAGCGGCTGGCCGGGTTGGTGACGGCCGGCGATCCGTTCAGCCTGGTGATGCTCGACCTCGACGGCTTCAAGCGGGTCAACGACGCCTACGGCCATCAGGCCGGCGACCGGTTGCTGCGACAGGTCGCCCGGGCGCTGGAGACCGCCGGCCGCGACACCGACGACGTCTTCCGCTACGGCGGCGACGAGTTCACCGTGCTCCTGCCGGGGACCGACGAGCTGCACGCCCTGGCGGTTGCCGAGCGCGTGCGCGCCGCGGTTCGGTCGGTCGTGATCGATCGCTCGCCCGTTGGTGGCGCCGCCGTGACGGTCGATGCAGCTGCGGGCGTCGCGTCGTTTCCGGTCGACGGTGGCAGCCCGGTGGAGATCCTGCTGGCGGCCGATCGGGCCTGCTTCGTTGCCAAGCGCTCCGGTGGGGGGCGGACCGCCACCGCTGCCGAGGGCCTCGCCCTGGCCGGCGAGCTGACCCTCCAGGCGCCCACCCCGATCGATCCCCTGCCGCACCCGGCGAGCTGAACCGATTCCGGAGCGTTACTAAACAGCGTCACCGCTGTGCCACTCGCTCGTCAGGATGAGCGATATGAACGCCGACGACCCCATCACCAGGGGCCCCGCCTGATGCGGCGCTTCCTCGCCTCGCCGTGGCTGGCCTGGCTCCTGGCTGCCGTCGTCGTGGCGATCGTGACCGTCCAGCTGCTGCCCGGGCTGCTGAACATCCCGGGTGGCGGCCCCACGCCGGTGCCATCGCCCGGCGCCAGCGCGGGTCCCTCCATCAGCACCGAGCCGTCCTTCGGCCGGCCCACGGCCAGCCCGCAGCCTACCTTCAGCAGCTACGTCGTCCGCGTCGGTGACAGCCTCACCTCGATCGCCCGCGCGTTCTCCACGACGCCCCGCAGCATCGCCTGGTGGAACCGGGGCACCTATCCGACGCTCGATCCCACGTCCGAGGTCTACGACCCGAACCGGATCGAGCCGGGCTGGACCCTGGTCCTCATCCCCGGCGTCACGGTCGACGACGCGTCACCGCCGACGGCCAGCCCCGCGCCGGCCACTCCCATGCCGGGCGCAACGGTTCTGCCCACCCTGCCGCCCAGCGGCGGGCTCGCGACGGTCGTCTCCTATGGGCCGCGCGGCACGAACCAGATCGCGCTGACGTTCGACATGGGTGGCCGGCTCGATCCGGCGGTGGACATCGTGACCTGGCTCATCGACCACCGGGTGCGCGCGACCCTGTTCCCGACCGGGAACGCAGGCACCACCACGACCGAGGGCCAGGCCGTGCTTGCCCTCGCTGCCGCGCACCCGGAGCTGTTCGACGTCGGCAACCACTCCTGGGACCATCCTGACTTCACCACCTTGACCGCGGTGCAGATGGCCGAGCAGCTGACAAGCACCGAGGCGGCCATCCAGCCGGCGGTCGGGCAGACGACAAAACCGTGGTTCCGACCGCCATTCGGCGCCTGGAACCAGGACGTCCGTGCCGGCGTCGGCGCCGCCGGCTGGCCGTACCTGGTCATGTGGGACATCGACACGATCGACTGGAAGGCGACCTCGGATGGTGGGCCGACCGCCGCCGACATCGCGACCCGCGTCCTCTCGAAGGCGCAGGGCGGCTCGATCGTCCTGCTGCACCTCGGTGGCTGGCACACCCTGGAGGCCCTGCCCGACATCCTCTCCGGCCTCCAGGCAAAGGGCCTCCAGCCCGTCACCCTCGCGGAGATGCTGGGTCG
This sequence comes from Candidatus Eiseniibacteriota bacterium, assembly GCA_035633135.1. GTDB lineage: Bacteria > Chloroflexota > Limnocylindria > Limnocylindrales > CSP1-4 > UBA5189. Next base: position 11,818 of record DASQFM010000031.1, on the reverse strand, counting down.
CTAGCGGGGCAATATGAAGTCGGGGACCCAGACTTGCGCGGTCGTCGTGGTGAAGCCCGCGATGGTCACCACGACCAGCAGCACAACGAAGCCGGCGAGGACGAGGCGGTCGGTGCGGTCGAAGCGGAGCTCCCGCAGCCACGTCCGCTCGCCGGTGCCGAACGCGCGAAGGTCCATCGCGTCGATGGTGTCCTCGGCGCCGACGATGGCGTTGATGACCGTCGGCACGAGAATCGGCGCCTGGCGGCGCAGCCGGCTGAAGATGCCACCGGGGCCGCGGTCCAGCTCCAGGCCGCGGACCCGCTGGGCGTCGATCGTCGTCCGGTAGTCGGCGGAGAGCGACGGCACGAACCGGAACGTGAGGTCGAGGGCGAAGGCGAACCGGTACGGCACGCCGAGCCGGGCGAACGTTACCCCGAAGTCGTTTGGCGCAATGGCGAAGGCGAGCGGGAATCCTACAGCGACCATCGCCATGAACCGCATGAACTGGGCCGCCGCGAACATCACCGACTCGGCGGAGATCGGCGTCCCGAGCACAGGCACGTAGCCGTACAGGTGGAGGACGTCGGGTTCGACGCCGCGCAGCCGGCCCGAGGAGATCAGGCCGTTGCCGATGACGATCAGGCTGATGAAGACGATCGCGAACGTCCACTGCCGCCGGACCTCGCGGAACGGGATGCCGGCGCTGCGGTAGTACAGGAACGCGATCGCGACGAGGACAAGCATCAGCCGCGCGTCCCAGACCTGGATCGCCGAGAAGACGAAGCAGAAGATCGCCAGGACGAGCAACCGGGGGTCGCGGCGTGCGAGCCACGACCCCCGGCCGAGGTAGCGCGGCGTGAAGTTCACGAGCGCGCCAAACCGTGAGCGTTCAGGGCGAAACGCTCATGGCCGTTGGAGGATCTCAGCGACCCATCCGATCCTTGAGCGGCTCCCAGGCATAGACCAGGATCGGGACCAGGATGATCGTGGCGACGAGATCGCCGATGACCACCGGCACGTATTCCGTGGTCAGCACTGCGTTGAAGTCGTAGCCCTGCAGGATCATGTCCGTGAACACGAACAGGAACCCGATGATCACCCCGACCACGCCCGCAAGGGCGCCGGCGATGGCCCGATAGGCCAGGCTGCGGGACATGATCGAGGCGAGGTACAGCGGCGCGAGGCCGGCGATGAGGCCGACAAGACCGTTGGCGATGCTCCAGTTCCACGAGGTCAGCAGGCCCCAGCCGGAGATCTGGTCGCCGATCGCGTTGCCGACAAAGCCGGTAAAGAAGCCGACGATCGGGCCGAACGCGAAGCCGAAGAACGGGACAAGCGCGAAGGCCGGGCGGGCCTGGACGGCGGTCGTGCCCGGGACCAGGATCTGGAAGACGAGCAGCACGCCGTACAACGCCGCACCGATGGCGGAATAGACGATGACGCGCGAATCGACGCCCCACAGGGAGCTGCGCGACATGGTCGTCGAGGACATCCGGATTCCCTCCTAAGGAAGCGTGGGTTCCAACCGAATCACCTACCCAGCCTTGACGGCCGCGCCTCCTTTCCCTCTCCTCGTCACCTCGCGACGCTGGATCAGCCAGCGGGCGAGATCCTCCGTGTCGAGGAACGGGTCGTCGCGGGTGCGCCAACGGGCATTGGCGCGCATCAACGACGTCGGTCGGAGGTTGCAGGACACCCACCGCTCCTCGTCCTCGACGATGTGCCCGGGCGGACCGTCGGCGACGACGCGTCCGTCCCTGAACAGCAGGATACGGTCTGCGTGGGTCAATGCAAGGTCCACGTCGTGGGTGACCAGATAGATCGACTCGAGGCCCGGGATCGCCAGCACCTCGCCCATGAACCGATGGGCGGTCCGGTGGTCCTGTCCGGCCGACGGCTCGTCGAGCAGCAGGGTCGGCGGCTCGAGGCTCAGGGCGATGGCCAGCGCGAGGCGCTTCTGCTGGCCGAACGAGAGCGTCAGTGGCGGCCGCTCGCGGATATCCTCGAGGACGTCGAGCGACGTCCGCCGCAGCACGTCGTCGACGATGCCGTCCAGCTTGTCGGCCGGCCGGCGCAGGTTCCGCGGCCCGAACTGGAGCTCTTCGCGGACGGTCCGCGCGAACAGCATCTGGCTGGGACTCTGGAAGACGTAGCCGAAGACAGTGGCGAGCTCGGCCACGGTCCGTTTCGCCGTCGAGGTGCCGTCGACGAGGATCTCGCCCTCGGTGAGGGGGAGCAGGCGCATGGCCGCCCGGAACAGGGTGGTCTTGCCGGAGCCATTGGGACCGAGGATGGCGACCACGTCGCGACGGCCGAGCCTGGTGTCGATCCCGTGCAGGACCTCGCGGTCGCCGTAGCCGGCGCGCACCGCGCGGTACTCCAACCGAGGCGCGTCGTCCGGGGACGCGGCGCCGCGGCTGGCCTCGGCCGCTGGCCTCCGCGGACGCCCCGCCCCCTCACCCGCGGCCGCGAGCCCCGGATCGGCCCGGAACCGCTCGAGGACGACCTCGAACGGCAGCTTGACGGCCTCGGGATCGGCGATCCGGAGGAACCCCGCCACGTCGCCGAGGTAGCGCGTTCGACCCTCGTCGAGATAGAGGACGCGATCGGGCCGCAGCTCGAGCGCCTCCTCGACGCGGTGCTCGACGATGACCACCGCGTGCCCCTCGTCGGCCAGCTCGCGGAGGATCGCGAGCAGGGCGGAGGCGGTCAGCGGATCGAGGTTCGCGAGTGGCTCGTCGACGACGTAGAGCTTCGGCCGCAGCATCAGGATGCCGGCCATCGCCAGCAGCTGCTGCTCGCCCCCCGACAGGGCCGATGTCTCGCGGCCCAGGAGCGGCTGGATCCGGGCGCGTGCGGACACCTCGCCGATCCGCTGCCGCATCTCGCTGCGGTCCATGCCCAGGTTCTCCGGGCCGAAGGCCAGCTCGGCCTCGACCGTCGCCCCGACGATCTGCTTGGCCGGATCCTGGAGGACGGTCCCGACCGACAGCGAGATGTCGCGCAGGCGTTGCTCCGTCGTGACCTTGCCGTCGACCCGCACCGAACCGGTCAGGTCGCCGGGGTAGGCATGCGGGATCAGCCCGTTCATCGCCCGGATGAGGGTGGTCTTGCCACAGCCGCTCGGGCCCGCCACGAGGATCACCTCGCCGAGCTCCACGCTCAGCGACACGTTCCGAATCGCGGGCTCGGTCGCGCGGCGGTAGCGGTAGGTGACGTCGTCGACCTCGACGATGGGCGTCACAGGCGCGGCAACCTCAACCGCCGCGTTGCGCTTCGCTCTCCGAGGCCCGAGGCGACGCCCCGCTAGCCATCGGTCCGAGGACTGATACGAACTGGCCGGCCGCCGGCCACGCCGAGGCGGGCGGCGACGTTGCCCTGGTTGTCTGCGTAGGCCAGCTGCCCGAACGAATCCTCGTACACCAGCGGTGCGCCGACCGGGATCGCACCGAACGTGCGGGCCCACTGCGCCCGCTCCCGCAGCGGACGGGCTCCATCGGGCCCACCGAACTCGACTTCCAGCTCGCGGCCCGGCGTCAGCTCGCCCACTGCGCGAGCCAGATCGCCCGGATCGCCGGCCAGCCGGAGGTTGCCGAAGCTGTCGACATAGAGGACCGAGCTGTCCAGGCCGCCATCGCGGGCAACGGGCTCGGCAGCCACGAGCCGGACCAGGGAATCAGGCGCCACGGCAGTCCCAACATTTTCGAACCGGCCGCCGAGGGCGAGATTGGCCGCCACCGGGGCGAAGATATCGCGGCCGTGGAACGTGGAGCTCGTGCGCGACAGCATCCAGGCGCGGTTCTCGATGACCCGGACGTCGGCGATGCCGCCGAGCGCGTCGGCAGCCGGCACCAGCAGCCCGTTGTCCGGACCGATGAGCGCGTCGCCCCGCCCGGTTCGAATGGCGATCGGGCGGCGGTCGGTACCGACACCAGGATCGACCACCGCGACGTGGACACCGATCGGCATCCAGGGCAGCGCGATCGTGAGCAGGTACGCGCCGTCGGCAATCGCATACTTGCGGACGGAGTGGCTGATGTCGACGATCTGCGCGTCGCGCGCGATCGAGAGCATCACGCCACGGCAGATGGCGGCCGCCGAATCCGGGCCGAAATCGGTCAGGAAGCTGATGACGGGGCGTTCCATCCGCCCGATGGTAGCGAACGGAGGACACGCTGGACGACGTCGACCTCGATCGCGATCGAGGCAGTGCCAAGCGCGATCGCGCCGCCCGGCTGATGCGGGTCGCCGCGCTGCTCAACGCGCACCCGGACGGCATGCGGCCGAAGGACATCGCCGACCGCCTCGGCATGTCGGTCCGCAACGTCTACCGCGACCTCAAGGCCCTCGAATCCGAGCTCCAGATGCCGGTCTGGTCCGACGGCGGCTCTTGGGGCATGGAGTCGTCGGCCTTCCTGCCGCCGCTCAAGCTGACGCTATCGGAGGCGATGGCGGTCTTCCTGGCCGCCCGCCTGATGGTCCGCTATGCGGACAAGTACGACCCGGACCTGGCGTCGGCCTTCGAGAAGGTCGCCGAGGGCCTGCCCGAGACGCTTCGCGACCACGTGGCGCGCACGCTGGACCAGCTGCAGCGGGCACCGCGCGATTCGGAGTTCAGCGAGCGCGTCCGGCTGCTCACCAAGGCCTGGGCGGAGCGCCGGGTCGTCGAGATCGAGTACGAGGCGGCGACCTTCGAGGGCCGCGTCGGCGAGCGCTCGAAGCGGGTCATCCGGCCCTACCTGATCGAACCCTCGCTGCAGACCCACGCCCTGTACCTCATCGGCTGGGACGAAGATCGGGGCGGGATGCGGACGTTCAAGATCGAGCGGATCCGGGGGGTCAGCGTCAGCCCGCGCCGGTTCGAGCCGCCGGAGCCCGGGACGCTCGAGGCGGACCTGCGCCACGGCTGGGACATCATCGCCGACCAGCCGCTGACCGAGGTCGTGCTCCGCTTCGCCCCGACGGTCGCCGATCGCGTCGCCGAGACCAACTGGCACCCGGACCAGCAGGTCGAGCGCCAGTCGGACGGCTCGCTCGTCTGGCGGACCAGCGTCGCCGGGATCATCGAGATCCGGCTGTGGGTCCTGTCGTGGGGCGAGGATGTCGAGGTGCTTTCGCCGGCCGAGCTGCGCGAGCAGGTTCGCGAGATCCACCGTCACGCGCTCGCCCGGTACGAGGCCTGACCGGGTGGCTCGCCAGCCGTTCGCGGCGGTCAACCTCATCAGCGATCCGATCCACGGCTACGTCGAGCTGACCAAGCGCCTGGCGCCGGACGAGGCGGCGGCAGCCGGCCTGCCCGAGGAGGACGTCGCCGAAGGCGACCTGCTCGACACCGCCTGGCTCCAGCGGCTGCGCCGGATCAGCCAGCTCCAGAGCGCCCGGTGGGTCTTCCCGACCGCCGAGCACTCGCGCTTCACCCACGGCCTGGGGGTGATGCACGAAGCGGGCCAGTGGGCGCGGTCGCTGTACCCGTCCCTGCGGACCGCGCTTCCTTCGGCCGCACCCGAGGAGCCGGTCCCGTCAGAAGGACTGGTGGTGGAGACACTCCGCGTGGCCGGGCTGCTCCACGATGTCGGCCACGGGCCATTCGCCCACTTCTTCGACGAGCGGGTGCTGGCCGCCTTCCCGGCGCCGGTGGACATCCGCCGGTCCGGCGAAAAGTCGCTCACCCACGAGGACCTGAGCCAGCTGATCATCCAGCACGAGCTGGGGCCGTTGATCCGGGGGCTGCGACGGGCTCCGGGCGCCGTGCCGGAGCGCGACGCGTTCGCCTCCGGCGAGACCGTGGACCCCGCCTGGGTGTCGTTCCTGATCTCCAAGCCGGCCCTCGTCGACGCCTCGATGCCCGCCTGGGTCCGCCTGCTGCAGCCGCTGCTCTCGGGCGTCTTCACCGTCGACAACCTCGACTACGTGCAGCGCGACTCGTTCTTCACCGGCGTCCGGATCGGGGTCGACGTGGAGCGGCTGCGCCGCTACTGCTTCCTGTCGGAGCGCGGACTGACCCTGTTCGAGCCGGGCGTTGCGGCCCTGGCCGGATTCCTGGAAGCCCGCCTGCTGCTCTACCAGGCCGTCTACTTCCACCGGACGGTGCGGGCCATCGACCTCGATCTGGGGGAGGTCTTCGAGCCCTCGATTCATGCCCTCTTCGGGGCCGATTCACCGGCGGAGCGGCTGGCCGGCTACGCCGACCTGGATGAATATGCGCTGCTCCACCAGGCGGCCCGCTGGGCGCGCGGCGAGGACGTGCTCGTCGGTGGCGAGCGCGCCACGTCCGGCGACGGTCGGATCAGCCGGGCGATCGCCGACGGCTGGCGCGGGATCCTGCTGCGCCGACCGGGCTGGCGCCCCGAGGCCGAGATCCGGGCCACCTACGAGCCTGGCGCGTTTCCAGCGGCCGCGGTCGAGAGCCTCGGCGAGGCGCGGGCCGGCGAGGTGGCTATCGACCTTGCGGAGGTCGACGCCCGGCCGGCCGGCGATCACCAGCTGGCGATCGAGGCCCGCGACGGCGGCGCTATCCCGCTTGCGTCAGCGCTGGCCCGCATCCCGGCCTTCGCGTTGATCGGCCGGCGCTATCGGCGGGTGGTCAGGACCGACTGACGGGCCGGCGCGTCAGCCAATCGCCACGATCGGAGGCCATGCACGCATGCCATGGCCTGGGAGACACTGCCGGCAGGAAACGCGAGAACAAACCGCCGTAGCGCGAGGGAAGCCCCAACATGACCATCGATTCCCAGTCGATCGCGAAGCTCCGGGCCGCCATCGCGGGCAACCTCCTGCTCCCCGGCGAGACGGGGTACGACGAGGCCCGCCAGGTGTGGAACGGGATGATCGACAAGCGACCGGCGCTGGTCATCCAGGCCGCGGAGGCCGGGGACGTGGCGCCAACGATCGCTCTGGCGCGGGCCACGGGCCTGCCGTTGGCGATCCGGGGCCGCGGCCACCACGTCGCCGGCAACGGCACCGTCGATGACGGGATCCTTCTGGACATGGGGCGCCTGAACACGGTCGACGTCGACCCCGACGGCCGCCTGGTGCGCGTCGGCGCCGGCGCGAGGCTCGCGGACATCGATCTCGCGACCGAACCGTTCGCGCTGGCGGTGCCGATCGGCGTCGTGTCGGGGACCGGGATCGCCGGACTGACGCTCGGCGGCGGCGTCGGCTGGCTCACCCGTCCCTATGGCCTCACGATCGACAACCTCGTTTCCGTCGAGGTCGTCCTGGCGAGTGGCGACCGGGTCGAGGCCAACGCGACAGAGAACCCGGACCTCTTCTGGGGCCTGCGTGGCGGTGGCGGCAACTTCGGGGTCGTGACCTCGTTCACGTTCCGCGCGCACCCGCTGAACCCCGACGTCTTCGCCGGGACGCTCATATACGAGCAGGAGCGCTGGACCGACGCGCTGTCCTCGTTCGCCGAGTTGGCCGCCGGGCTGCCCGACGAGCTGACCACGCTGTCCACGTTCATGGTTCCGCCCGCCGGCTGGGAGCTCGGCGACCGGGTGCTCATGTTCCTGGGCTTCGCCTGGGCGGGTGCCGATCGGGCCGAGGGCGAGGACGTGATCGCGCGGCTCCAGGCCGCGTGTCCGCCGGACGTGGCCGTCCTCGATCCCACCCGGTGGGTGACTTTCCAGGCGGCGTTCGACGCGATCCTTCCGAACGGCGTGCGTGCCTATTGGCGGAACCACTCATTCGATCGGCTCGACCGGCGGATCATCGAGACCCTCGTCGAGCATTGTGCGGCCCAGACGTGGTTCGGGACGGCCGCGGACCTGCATCACATGGGCGGCGCGTACGGCCGGGTCGCCGACGATGCGACCGCCTTTCCCAATCGTGCAGCCCAGTACTGGCTCAACATCTACGGCTTCTGGCCCGACGCCGGCGACGACGCCGCGCGGGTCGCCTGGGTCAAGGGCTTCTCGGAGGCCATGCGGCCCCACGCGATGACCGGCGAATACGTGAACTTCCTTGGCGCCGACGAGGCGGATCCTCGGACGAAGGCACTGGCGGTCTACGGGCCCGCGAAGCTGGAGCGACTGGCTGCGCTGAAGCGGAGATACGACCCGGAGAACGTGTTCCGGATCAATCACAACATTCCGGCGGCGATCTAGCCCTTGGCGCGCATCCGGTTGTTCTTCGCGTCGTGGGTCAGCTCGGCGAGGCCCAGGGCCTCGAGGAGCGGCGGCATGTACATCCCGAAGCGGCCTCGAAGGCCCTTCTTGAGGCCGTACCAGCCACCGATCGGATTGTCGGGGCTGCGGCCCCACGCCTCGACGGTCCCCTCTGCGGCAGGCTTCTGCTCGTCAGCCGCGCCGAGCGGCATCCACTCGCCGTGCGCCACGAGCATCGCGTGCAGGTCCTCGATCGCCCGCAGGTCGTAGCCCAGCCGGGTCCCGCCGACCTGGCAGACGATCGCCGGCGGGTCCGCTGCCTCGTCGCGATACATCGTGTAGTCCGAGGTCCCCGGTGGAGTCTTGAGGACCCACGGATCGTCCTTCGTGCCGCTGCCGCTGGCCATGGCGATGCCTCCTCGATCGGTGCGCCGTCTCGGGCCGAGCCTACCCCGCTGCGACCGGAATGTCCCGCCTCGTGCGATACGCTACGGCTCCGCGCCCGTAGCTCAGTGGATCAGAGCATCTGACTTCGGATCAGAGGGTCGGGGGTTCGAATCCCTCCGGGCGCGCCAGATGTCGGGGAGGTGGCGATGCAACCCAACCTGATGCTGCTGTCGCAGGTCCCCCTCTTCGCTGGGGTCGGTCCCGAGGGCCTCGAGGAGATCGCCGGGATCGCGCGGGAGAAGGACGTGCCGGCAGGGACGGTCCTGACCCACGAAGGCCGACACGAGGGCTACTTCTTCGTCGTCATCGAAGGAATCATCCGCATCGAGCGGGGCGGCCAGACGATCAACACCTTGGGACCCGGCGACTTCCTCGGCGAGATCGCGCTGCTCGACGACGGCCCCCGGACGGCCACCGCCACCACAGAGACGCCGTGCCGCCTGTTGTCACTGATGCCCGAGCAGTTCCATCAGCTCATGATCGACCTGCCGACGGTCCAGACGGCGCTGCTCCAGTCCGTGGCCCAGCACCTTCGCAAGCTCGACGACGAGACGCCGATCTGACCCTGAGTCAGCGGCCGCCTGTTCAGCGAATCACAGCTCGTTGAACCGAGCGCGCATGAGCTCCGCTGATGGGTGCTTGCCGATCCCCGGCGCGCGCGTGTAGCGCTTCAGCTCGTGGTGCTCGGGCACACCCAGGCGACGCTTCTCCTGTGGATCGAGCACGAAGGCGCTCGTCAGGTCGTGCCAGCCCTGGTTATCACGCTCGTGCGTTGCCTGAGCGAGCCGTGAGTAGGCCTGGATCCAGGGCGCAACGGGATCGGCTCCGGGCGCCGACCTGAGCTGGCGGGGCAGCGCGTCCTGGACCTGCCGGCGGGCCCGACGGCGGGCCTCTGCCGCGTCGGGAGCCGGCGTTGGGGGCGAGGCCGCCACCGCGTTGACGGCGGCGGCAGCCCGGTCGTATGAAAGGTGCCGAGCCCACTCGAGGTCGAGGAGGTGCTCGTCCTCCCCTTGGCGGATCAGGCTGGATGCGTCGGCCGTGACGTGGAGGTGTCGCTCCTGGCCGGCCGCCCCGGGGTCGAGGTCGTGAACGCCCGGAGCGGGGTACAGCGATACGGGGGCGTCCCCGCCCACCGCGGTCGGCCGAACCGGCGCGACCCAGCCATCCTCGCGCCGCTGTGGCTCATCGCACACCAGCTCCGGGGGCGTGGGTGCCGGTAGCGACGTATAGCCCGCAGCGCTGCTCCCGCCACCGTTCTCATCGCGGATCTGGTTCGCTCCGCCCGGGGGGCCGGCAGGAACCGACCGCTGCGCGCTCAGGCCAACGACGATTCCTTCGATATCGATCGGGATCGGGAAAACCGCGAGGCCAGGCAAGGCGGCGCTCGCCGCAGCGATGAGCGACGGCGATGTCGGAGACGGCGCGCCGAGCGATTGCAACTGCGCTGTCGACGGCGTCGCCGCCTCCAGGGCAGTCGCCAGCGCCCGATTGCCGACCGCTCGTTGGAGGGCCACGACAGCGGCGGTTCGGCTGCCTTCGTCCCACCGGCCAAGTTCGCCGAGTGGTGCCCTTCCGGCGCTGCGATTGTCGCGGTCGAAGGACGGCTGGGATCGCCGCGGAAGCCCCGCTCGCTTGCCTCCGACGATCTCCTCGCGCAATCGCGTCGCTCTCACCGCACGGACCCGTCAGCCAGACACGCAGGGCTGGACCCTGGGGCCGGGATGGCCTTGCGGCCATCGTTCGCGGCGACATCCAGGTTGTCAAGTGGGCTCGGGCAGAACCGGCTCGGGCAGAGCCGTCTGTAAGGCCCCGACTGTTCATCCCTCAAGCCGGTCGATACAATGCCGACCCCATCAAGAGCCGGGCTGGCGAGGGAGCACATGGAGGCAGCGGCAGCGCCTGCAGGCATGGGCAGTGCAGGTGCGCGCAGCTACGGAACGAGGGACTGTACCGCTTGGTGCGGCGCGACCCTTCCAGATAGGGACGCCTCGCCCCGAGCGCGCGCATGACGTTCGGGTCGCTCGGAAACCTCAACGTCGGCCCACTCGGTGGGATCCTCGCGGACAAGGGCCTGCTCGCGATCGGCGCGGGTCTCCTGAGCGGCGTGGTTGGCGGGGCTGCTCTCGTCGCCGCCGGGTTGCTGGCACCTCCTCCGCCGATCTCGCCGAGTGCGGTGGGGCTTGTCGGCTGTCCAGGCGGAGCCGAGGTTCTCGACCAGATCCCGGAAGGCCAGACGCTGCTGGTCACGGGCCGCTCGGCCGACAGCAGCTGGCTGGAGGTCTACCTCGCCCAGCCGGGCCTGGGACGCGCCTGGACGCCGGCCGAGGGTGTGGAGCTGGAGGCTCCCATCGACCGGCTGCCGGTCGCGGACTGCGACGCCCCGCTGGTTGCCACCGCGCCGTCGCCACGGCCCAGCCCGTCGCCCGCACCGAGCCCGACACCGGAGCCCGAGGCGACGCCCGCGCCCGAGCCGACGTCGGCGCCCACGCCGACCCCCACGCCGCGGCCGACACCGCGACCGAATGCCACGCCGACCAAGCCACCGGCAACGTCGACGCCGGCGCCCACGCCGACACCCGGGCCGACGCCGACGCCCTCGCCGACGCCGACGCCCGGGCCGACGCCGACGCCCTCGCCGACCCCCGACGGGACGGGGCCTGCCCTCAGCACTCTGACCGCCAACCCGCAGTTCATCTACTGGTGCGGCACCCCCTACCAGTCCACCATCTCGGTCGCGGCGACCGATCCGGCCGGCGTCACTGGGGTGACCCTGTACTACCAGCCGCCCGGCCTGGGGTGGATGGTGTATGGGATGTTTTACAACCTCGGATCGGGCAAGTGGACCGGGAGCATTGAGCCAGCGTACGGCAGCGAGACCTGGACCACTTCAGACCTCTATTGGACCCAGATCCCGTACTACGTCGTGGCGACCGACGGCCTCAGCAACACCTCGCAGCTCGGCCCGACTGGCGTCCCCTACCTGTGGGTGAAGAGCACCGGCGACGGGTGCGTCACATGAACGATCGCGGGCGAGAGATCACATGACGTTCGGCTCGCTTGGAAGCTTCAATCTCGGGCCGCTCGGCGGGGTCCTCGCCGACAAGGGCCTGCTCGCCATCGGCGCGGGTCTGCTGAGCGGCGTGGCGGGCGGGGCTGCTCTCGTCGCCGCCGGGTTGCTGGCACCTCCTCCGCCGATCTCGCCGAGTGCGGTGGGGCTTGTCGGCTGTCCAGGCGGAGCCGAGGTTCTCGACCAGATCCCGGAAGGCCAGACGCTGCTGGTCACG
>DASQFM010000030.1:0-17379 GCA_035633135.1 Candidatus Eiseniibacteriota bacterium | reverse complement strand
CCGAGTGCGACCTCGACCTCCTCGGCTACGTGGCCTGCGACAGCGCCACCGGCCACGCCTACGCCGGCCCGCTCGGCGACGGCAGCCACACCTTCACCGTCCGGGTCACCGACGGCGCCGGCAACAGCGGCACCGACAGCTTCACCTGGACGATCGACACGGCCGACCCGTCGGTCACCATCACGACCGTCACAGATCCGGTGAACGCGGCCAACAAGACGAGCGTCGGCGCCTCCGGCACCGTTGAGGCCGGCGCGACGGTTGCGGTCACCGTCACGGATGGCACGACCACCGTCGGACCGTTCAACGCGACAGTGGTGAGCACCAGCTGGTCCATAACTGGGATCAACGTCACGACCCTCGCCGACGGCACGGTCACCTACAAGGCGACGGCCACCGACGCCGCGACGAACAGCGCGTTCGCGACCAAGACGGCGTCCAAGGACACGCTCGCCCCGGCGGCCCCCTCGATCACCAGCAGCAGCCCGGCGTCGCCGGCGAATGACAACTCGCCCGTGCTCATCGGCTCGGCCGAGCCTGGCTCGACGGTCAAGATCTATACCAGCTCCACCTGCACGACGGGGCTCCAGGTCTCCGGCAGCGCGGCGGCCTTCGCCTCGCCCGGCCTGACGGTCACGGTCGCCGACAACAGCTCGACGACCTTCTATGCCACGGCCACAGACGCGGCCGGCAACACCAGCCTCTGTTCAAGCGGCTTCACGTACAGCGAGGTCACGGCATCCTCCACGTACACGTTCGTTGGCTTCTTCGCCCCGGTCGACAATCCGAACGTCGTCAACTTCGCCAAGGCCGGTCAGTCCATCCCCGTCAAGTGGCGCATCACCGATGCGTACGGGAACCCGGTCTCCGACCCCTCGAGCTTCGTCGGCCTGACCTCGAACACCGCCAACTGCAACGCCTGGACCACCAGCGGCACCGACGCCATTGAGACATACGCCGGGTCCTCCGGACTGCAGTACCTCGGCAATGGGTACTGGCAGTTCAACTGGAAGACCCCGACGACCTACGCCAATACGTGTCGGGTGATGAAGGTGACGCTCTCGGACGGCACCACTCACACGGCCGACTTCAAGTTCACGAAGTAGTCACTCACATCGCCCCGCCTCGCCGGGGCGGTGCTCGCAGGCACCGGGATAGCATTTTGAGAGGAAATCGCACGCCACTAGCCTTGAAGTACTGGCCCACAGCGAGTACTGTCGGCCATCCGGAAGCACTCGATCAGGCTGCTGCGGGGTAGCAAGGGTCGGTTTGGAGGAAGATTTGTCGGCTCGACGGGTACGCAGAAGGGTTGCAGCGACTGCTGCGATCTTCGTCATGCTAGCCGGCTCCCTGAGCTTCCTCGTGGCGCCCGCCCTGGCCGCCGACCAGACGATCAGCTCGGTCACGACGTTCCCGGTGGCTGATGCCTCCGACGGCACGATTGACGGCGTCTTCACGGTCACGGGCAACCTGACGATCACGAGCACCGGGGCCATCGTCTACAACGACGGCACGGCCGGCGGCTGTCCGACCGGCGGCGGCAACGTGAGCGCGTGCCCGATCGAGATCTACGTTACCGGCAATCTCATCATGGAGGCCGGCGCCAAGATCACTGCCGAGAACAACGGCGCCGGTGGTAATGGCGGGGCCATAACCATCACGGTCCTCGGCGACATGACGATGTGCGGTCAGACCGCCGTCCAGACCGGCTGCCTTGCGCCGGCTGGCAATTCGGGCGCCCTGATCTCGTCCCAGAAGACTTCCGGCGCAGGCGACACCGGCGTCGGCGGCGACATCACCATCACCGTCGGTGATATCACCGCGAATCCTCCGACCGGCAACTTCTACATGGAAGGCGGCTTGACCGGCTACGGCACGGAGACCGGCGCGAAGATCGACGCCACTGGGCCGGGCCCGTCCGGGGACATCACGATCACCGCCGGAGCGACGTTCACCACGGAGCCCGGCGCCGTCATCCAGTCCGGTAGCCACGACCCGTCGGCGATCGCCCAGGGCGGCAAGATCTACATCGTCACCGGCTGCAACCTGACGACCGCGGGTCGGATCTCGAGCAAGGGCACCGACCCGGGCGCGGACCTCGTCCATCTCGAGGGCTGCGACGTCTTCATCTACGGTCTCGTCGAGTCGACGGGCAAGGGCCACACGGTCAACAACGACTTTGACCCCGTGACGAATCCCAACCCGGCCGCGCCCGGGCCCCCCTACAACAGCTGCGACAACAACGATGACTCGCTACCCAACGAAGTCATCCACACCGACAAGACCTACAACGCCACCGGCTGCATCGAAGTCTGGGGCGGCAAGATCGTCATCGATGCGACCTCCCCGCTCGCCGGTGAGCTGAACGCCGACATCGGTAACGGCGGAACAACGGGCCAGTCCTGGATCGACATCTACGCCTTCGCGAGCCTGACCGTGACCGACGGCACCGGCAACGACAAGTCCCGCAACAACAATGGCCACACCTACTTCAGCGTGTACGCCGTCCACGCCAACACCATCGCCGGCTCGGACAACACCCCGAACACCGTCACCGCCAAGGTTGAAGGCGGTTGGCTGACCGCGACCGGCATGGCCTTCGAGTCCTCGGCCAGCCTCAACAATGCGACCGGCCACGGGACCACAGGCCAGTTCACCGGCAATGGCAGCACCGGCGGGACCATTTACCTCGAGGCGCTCGGCGACGTGACCCTCAATACCGCCTGGGTCAATGCCTCCGGCGACTTTTTCGGCGGATCGGCCTGCCCGTCCGGATCCGGCGCGTGCGGCGACGGCGGTCACATCATCGTCAGAGCCTGGGCTGCCCTCAGCGACCTCATCTGGACGAACGGCGTCGGCGACGTCCGACCCAATGACAGCGGCGGCAACACGACGGGCGGCGACATCAGCCTGTACGCCTGCGGATCCATCTTCGAGGCAGGAACCGACTTCCGCGGTGAGGATCCGGACGAATTCGTCAACTGCGGCGTACCGGCGATCCCGGGTTACGTGGACTTCGACACCGCCGCCGCCCTCTGGGCTCGATGCCTGACGACGCCACCCCCAACGCCGACCCCGACACCCACGCCGACCCCCACACCCACGCCCACGCCGACGCCCACCCCGACCCCGACGCCCACGCCGACGCCGACGCCGGGCCCGACCCCCACGCCGTCGCCGACACCGGTGACCGCACCGACGCCGACGCCATCGCCGACGCCGATCCAGCAGATCCTGGGCGCGACCGCGCCGAACACGGCCGAGGGAGTGTCTTCCCGACCAGCGTCTGGAGCCGGCTGGCAATGGCTCGTCGTGATCGCATCCGGCGTGCTCGTGGTGGTGTTCATGCTCACGCCCCGCCGAAAGCGCAGGCTCGAGTAGCCGCTGCTTGAACCGGCGCCGCGGCTCAGGTCAGGTTGCGGCTGATCGCTCCGCAGGCACCAGCGCCTGGCCACAGGCATCGACCGGGTAACACTCCGGCATGCTCGACGCAGACGACCGATGCGGCCGCCGCAGGAACGCGCCGATGTACACGCCCACGAGAACGACAGCTCCGCCAACCAGGAAGGACGGCGACACCTGCTCTTGGGTCAGGATCGCCGCGAGCGACACGGTCACCAGCGGCAGCAGCAGCGTCGAATACGACGCCGCCGAGGCCGTCCACCGCTCAAGGGTGAACAGGTACAGCGTGAACATCACGACCGAGCCGAACACCACGAGATAGCCGATCGCCGCCCACGTTGCCTCGCGGACCGGGAGCACGCGAGGTTCGCCCGCCACCAGGGACGCGCCGAGGAGCAACGCAGCACCGACCGTCATCGCGATCCCGTTGGTGGCGATGGGATCGCTCCGTGGCACCCACTTGATCAGCACGCCGCTCTCAGCGATGCACGCGGCGGCCAGCACGAGGAAGATCAGCGAGACAATCGGGACGTTCGCGCCGAGCTGGTCGACGAACACGATCGCAATCCCGGTGAGGGCCACGAGACCACCGATGAGCCCCTCTGCCCGGAACCGCTCCTGCCGCTGCAGGATCGCGAGCCCGAAGGTGAGCAACGGCACCAACGCGATCAGGACCTGGGCCGTCCCGGCGGGCGTGTCACGCAGCGCGGTGTAGGCTAACCCGAAGCTCGCGGCAAACCCGATCGCACCGTAGAGCACCGCGCCGGTGAGGCTGCGACCACGTGGGAAGGAGCGTCGGGTCAGCGCCGCGATGACCAGCAGGATCACTCCCGCGACAACGAACCGCAGCGCCCCGCCCCAGAACGGCGCCAGCTCCTGGACCGTCTGCTTGACGCCGATCGAGTTGGCGCCACCGAACAGGACCACCCCGACGAACGCCGCCAGGCCCAGTCGATCGATGCCCGTCGCCGCGACCGGCACGCTCACTCAGGCCATCGTACTCGCGAGCCCGGGCGTCCGTCGCCCCCACCGCCACATCGTAGGGCGCGGCTCGAAGGTGTTCAGTAGCTCTCGACGCGGACGGGAGTCAGGCCGAAGTCGCGCACGTTCCGCGTCAGGACAGCGGCATCGGCGTCGTCGGCGGCGGCGGCGACCAGGGCATCAGCAAGGCTCAGCGTCAGTCCCTTGGCGCGCGCATCTGCGCGCCACCGACCCGCCCGCCGGGCCGCGTCGGTGCCCGGCTGGATGAACTCGATCGGCCGGAGCAGCGCCTCGAGGGCGGGGTCCGGCTCTCTCGCTCCGACCCATGCCTCGCAGACCACGACCTCGTTGACCAGCGGCTCGTCGCCGTCCTCGAACATCCGGGCCAGTCGATCTCGCGCACCCGCAAGCCCGCGGAGGTAATCGATGATGAATGTGGAGTCGAGGAGGTAGCGCATCTCCTATTCCGCCCCACCGGCATCCGTCTCCTCCGCTCGGCGAGCGCGCACCCACTCGACGACCATGTCCGGCGTGGCGAAGTGCGGGTAGTCGGTGGCCTTCCAGGCACCGAACGTCTGCTCGGCCGCTTCCCGCAACCGGTCGCGCCGAACGCTCGCCCTGAGAGCCTCCGCCACATAGCGACTGCGGCCGCGAGACCCGGCGAAATGGTCGACCTCCGCGATGAGGTCTTCGGGGAGCAAAAGGTTTGTGCGCATTGCTATGCACCCATGATGGCGCACGACTTGAAGCGCTGTCAACGGGAGGCCGAGCGTCTTAGAGCCCCAGCGTTCCCCGGATGGTCTTGAGGCCCTCGACGACGTTCAGGACGTGCTCGTCGAACGGGACGCCGAGCTCGACGGCGCCCTTCTCGAGCTGGTCGCGGGGCACCTGCCGGGCGAAGCCCTTGTCCTTCATCTTCTTGGTCACGGCTCGCACGTCGACCTCGTCTAGGCTGCGGTTCGGCCGGACGTAGGTGACGGCGATGACGAAGCCGGTCATCTCGTCGCAGGCGTAGACCGTCCGTGCAAGCAGGCTCGTCCGGGGTACGCCGGTGTGGTCCCCGTGTCCGAGGATCGCCTCGACGACATCCTCGCGGTAGCCGCGGCTGCGGAGCTCGTCGGCGCCGCGAAGCGGATGCGTCTCCGGGTAGCGCTCGTAGTCGAAGTCGTGGAGCAGGCCTGCCGAGCGCCAGATTTCGAGCTCGTCGCCCGAGATTCCGAATCGATTCTCGCCGTACCACCCGACGGCGGCTTCGACGGCCAAGCCGTGCTTGCGCAGGGGATCGGTGGTCGTCCACTCGCAGAGGAGATTCCACGCATCTTCCCGGCTCGGCATGCCGGGCAGGGTAGGACGAGCCGAAGGCGGCTGCAAACCGGAGGTTGCGGAACCGGGCCGGATCGGCCAACGTCGTCGAGGTCATGCAAACGACACGTCATCCGCGCCGCTTCCTCGCAGCCATCCTGATTGCCCTGCTTGCGGTGGCCGGTTGCGCGACCAGCGGCGCTTCATCGCCGGCCGGCGCGACCGCCCCGCCTGCCCACGCGGTCACCTCGCCCGAGGATGCCGCGGCGCTCGTCGTCGCCAGTGATCCGCGATTCGAGGGGCTCAAGCCGCTGGATCCCGAGATCATCGGTGCGTCCAGGTGGTGGGAGGCGTCGGCAAACGAGGACGGCTCCTTCACCGTGAAGGTGACGATCGGCTGGGGCGACTGCCCGGCCGGCTGCATCAACCGACACCTGTGGACGTATCGAGTCTCGCGTGAGGGGGTCCTCGAGCTCCTCGAGGAGTCGGGCATCGAGGTGCCCGCGAGCCTCGCTCCGTAATCGTCGCTGCGACCCGACTGGCACGCGGCACCTCGCCCGGCCAACCGGCGCCCAGCTAGAGTGGCGCCGTGATCGTGCCCGTCGCCCTCGTCCAGACCGATGCCGGGCCCGACCCCGAAACGAATGTCGCGACCGCCGCCGGGCTCGCCGACGATGCTGCGTCAGGCGGAGCGCGCCTGATCGCGCTCCCGGAGTACCTCCAGTACCGCGGTCCCGACGAGGGCTTCCGCGCCTCGGCGCAGCCCATCCCCGGACCGTTCAGCGATGCCTTCGCCGGGGTCGCGCGAAGGCAGGCCGCCTGGATCCTCGCCGGCAGCCTCGCCGAGTCGTCGGGCGACCCGGCGCGGCCCTACAACACGTCGGTGCTGATCGGTCCTGATGGCGAGATCAGGGCGCGATATCGGAAGCTCCACCTGTTCGACGTTGCGGTCGACGAGGGCCCGTCCGATACCGAGAGCGCCCGCGT
Organism: Candidatus Eiseniibacteriota bacterium; assembly: GCA_035633135.1. Taxonomy (GTDB): domain Bacteria; phylum Chloroflexota; class Limnocylindria; order Limnocylindrales; family CSP1-4; genus UBA5189. The sequence continues at coordinate 10,707 of DASQFM010000030.1, read as the reverse complement.
GACGGCCGGCGAGGCCCTGGTCGTGGCCGACGTCGACGGCATGGCTCTCGGGATGACGATCTGCTACGACCTCCGATTCCCGGAGCTGTACCGAGCCCTCGCGCTGCGCGGCGCCGAGGTCCTCGCGGTGCCGTCGAACTTCACCGAGCGGACGGGGCGAGACCACTGGGAGGTGCTCCTCCGGGCCAGGGCGATCGAGAACGGCGCGTGGGTCATCGCACCCTCCCAGATCGGCGGGCCACCCGGGCAGCCGTCGTTCGGCCGGACCATGATCGTCGACCCGTGGGGCACGGTCGTCGCCCAGGCTCCGGATCGGGTCGGCATCATTCGTGCCGACATCGACACCGATCGAGTGGCGTCCGTCCGGCGCCAGATCCCGGCCCTCGCCAACCGGCGTCCGGATGCCTATGGGTCGGCATAACTCGATCTGAGGCGGCGGGCCGAGCAGATCGCGGGAGCGGTCAGCCGGCCGTGGCGGTCTCGCCATCCTCGGGCGGCTCACCGGGCAAGACCACCACGAAGGTGCCGCCCGGAGACGGCTCCAGGTAGAGGTCGCCGCCCATCGCGCGGCACAGCTCCCTCGAGACGTACAGCCCCAGGCCCGTTCCCTCGGGGTGGCCCTCGCCACCGCTGCGCGCGTAGCGCCCGAAGAGCCCGGCCCGATCCGCGTCCGCCAGCCCCGGCCCGTCGTCGGCGATCGTGATGCCGAGCTGGCCACGCCCGGGGATCGGCGCGATCGTCGCCTGGACCGTCGCGCCGCCGCCATATTTCACGGCGTTGTCGAGCAGTGCCCAGAGGACCTGGTCGAGCTGATCGGGATCGGCGACCGCGAGCCAGCCCTGACCAAGATCCTGGAGCGTGAAAGGCACACCTTCGGCGGCGAGCGCCTCCCAGGCTCGCCGGACGTGCGGGGCCAGGGCCAGGACCTCGGAGCGCGATCGGAGGGCGCCGGACTCCAGGCGCGACACCGTGAGCAGCTGGCGGACCATCCGGGACAGCCGGTCCGCCTGCTCGCCGATGATCGCGAGGCGTCGATCGGGACGATCCGAGCCGAGCTGCTCGGCATAGGCGCGGATGCTGGTCAGCGGGGTCTGGAGGTTGTGGCTGACGCCGCGCAGGAAGTCGTCCTTGGCAGCGTCGAGCTCGAGGAGCCGTGCGTTCTGGGCCTCGACCCGCTCGAACAGCTGCGCGTTGCGAATGGCGACGGCGATCTCGGCGGCGAACAGCTCCAGCAGGTCCTGGTCGGCGGGCTCCCAGGTGCGGGTCGCCGGCAGGTGGCCCACGAACACGCCGACGATCTCATCGCCGAGGCGGAGGACGGCTCTCACCGGTCGCGGCTCGCCGGGGACCGGCGCTGTCACCGGGACCGTCAGCGGATCGACGAGCAGGATCGCCGCATCGATCATCCCCAGCGCCGCGCGCGCGTCGCGGGCGGCCATGTCGATCAGCTGGTCGACGCCGTTCGAGGGGGTCGCCTCCTCGATCGCCGCGAGGATGCTTCGCAGCTCGCGGTTGCGGCGTTCCAGGTCGGCGGCCAGGCGGTTGTGGCTCTCCGCGAGGCGCGCCAGCTCGTCCGTTCCGACGACCTCGATTCGACTGGACAGGTCGCCGCGTGACACGCGCTCGACGGCGCTGGCAATGGCGCGCAGCGGGGCCGTCAGGTCAGACGCGAGCAGCAGCGCAACCAGGACGCCGAGGAGCGCAGCCGCAGCGATCCCGAGGAGCAGCAGGCTTCGAAGCGCCGGGTCGGGATCGCCACGCTGCACGACGCGGGTCAGGAGGACCAGCCCGAAGCCGGCCAGCGGCGCAACCGCGGTGAGGAGCAGGGCAAGCGTGAGCCGAAGGCGGAACGAAAGTCGTGAGCCGATGGCCGCGGTCTCGTCGACGGCGCCGGCGGATCCGCCGGGGAGGGGTCCCGACGCAACCGGTTCGTCGGCGGTCGGCTCGCGCGTTCCCGGCTCGCCCGCCACGCCGGTCAGCCGGGCGCCGGCGCAATCCCGGCGGCCTCGACCGCGTCGGCGGCTTCGTCCCCACCGGTCTGGACCAGGCGGTACCCCACGCCGCGGACCGTCACGACGTGGACCGGTCGATCCGGGTCGCGCTCGATCTTCCGGCGCAGGCGCCGCATCGTGACGTAGACATACGACGGATCGGCATCGTCCGTGTCGGCCCAGCCCCGTGCCAGCAGGGTCTCCGTGCTGACGGTGCTGCCGAGGTTCGCCGCGAGCGCGTAGAGCAAACGCGACTCGGTCGGCGTGAGCTGGACGGCCCGCCCACCCACGATGGCGCTGCGGCGATGGAGCTCCAGGGTGAGATCCGGCCCGAGGACGAGGCTTCTGCGAGGGACCTTGTCGCCGAGGCGCCGCAGGACGCGCAGGATGCGGGCCCGGAGCTCCGGGTAGTGATACGGCTTGGTGACGTAATCCTCGGCAACCTCCTCGAGGAGATCGGCCTTGGAATCGGCCGTGTCGATCGCGGACAGCACGATGATTGGCAGATCCGCCGTCGCCTTGATCTCGCGAGCCAGGGTCAGCCCGTCCATGCGGGGCATCATCATGTCGATGATCAGGAGGTCGGGCCAGCCCGCCTCGAGCCGCCGCAGCGCTTCGCGACCGTCGCGGGCGGTCTGGACCTCGAACCCGTCCGCGCGGAGCTGGTCCGCCAGCAGGACCAGCAGGTTGGGATCGTCGTCGACGATGAGCAGTCGCGGCGCCGTGGCGCCGTCCCTCCATCCGCCGCTCAGCATGGGCCGAGGATACCAGCGGCCCGGCGGCGCTCAGCCGGCCGGACGACCCTCAGGGTGCCCTGGGATCGACGAACCGGCAGCGATCGCGAACGGGGCAGAGCTCGTGCCTGGGCCGAAGGGCCGTGCAGACCAGCCGGCCGTGGCGGATCAGGTTCACATGCGCTTCGTACATCTGGTCGGGCTCGAGCATGGCCAGGAAGACGTCGTGCGGATCCGTATGGGCCGTCTCGCGTGGCAGCAGGCCGATCCGGCGCGAGACGCGCTCCACGTGCCGGTCGACCGGCATCAGCGGCATCCCGAACGAGAACAGCAGCAGGACCGACGCCGTCTTCTTGCCGATGCCCGGGATCGTCGTGAGCCAATCGCGGGCCTCGGCGGCGGGCAGGTCGCCGAGGAACTCCAGCGAGTGGTCGCCGCGCTGCTCGCGGATCGTCCGAAGGGCCGCCTGGATGCCCTTCGCCTTTGCGATCGGCAGCCCGCCCGGGCGGATCACCTCGACGAGCTCGTCGTATGGCGCGATCTCCACGGCGAGCCAGTCGGGCGCGCGTCCGTCGGGCAGTCCCACACCGCCCCAGCCGGGTCCGGGGACGTGATGCTCCACCTCGCCGTCCGAGGGGTAGGCCTCACGCAGTGCCTGGAAGGCGTGCTCGGCGTTCACGTCAGCGCTGTTCTGGGTGAGGATCGTCAGGATCAGCTCGGAGGTCGGGTCGAGCCGGCGCTGGCACGTCGGGTGGCCGTACAGCGTGGCCAGCCCATCGAGGACGTCGCTGATGAGCCCCGGCCGGGTGCGGTTGAGGCGGCTGACCCAGGTCCTGATCGGGTTGGGCTTGCGACGTTTCCGACGCACGGCGGTGCGTGGCTTCGTCGTCGCCGGCATCGTTAGCGCTCCGAGCCGAGGGCGATGAGCCCGCCGAGACCGATCAGCCGGGCGATCCGCTCGCCACAACGATCCAGCGGCCCCGGGCCGGCCGCGATCGCTTCGGCGATCGACATCGGCAACTCGACCACGGGCACCACCAGGGCCCCGACCGCGGCGAGCGCCGCGAGACCGGCCGGCTCCACGCCGCCGCCGACGGCGATGCACGGCACGCCGGCCGCCTCGGCCCGTCGCGCGACGCCGAGGGCGGTCTTGCCATATGCGGTCTGCGCGTCGATCCGGCCCTCCCCGGTCAGGACGAGCCGCGATCGCCCGAGCTTGCCGTCGAGATCAGCCTCGGCCATCACGACATCAACCCCGGGCACGAGCTCGAGCGACCCGAACCGGTCCGCGATCGAGAGCAGCCCGAAGGATGTCCCGCCCGCCGCTCCGGCACCAGATGTCGCTCGCTCATCGCGATCCGTCGCCTCGCGAAGGCGCTCGGCGTAACGAGCGAGGCGTGCGTCCAGCTCGACCACCTGGGCGGGCGAGGCGCCCTTCTGGGGACCGTACGTCGCGGCGGCACCACGCTCGCCCAGGAGCGGGTTGCTCACGTCGCAGGCGATCCGGAGCGTGACGCCGGCGAGCCGGGGGTCGAGGTCCGAGAGGTCGACGTGCTCATCGTCGATGGTCGCGCCCAAGGCGCGGAGGATCCCGGCACCGCCATCGGTGGTGGCGCTGCCGCCGATCCCGAGGGTGATCTCGCGGATCCCCTCGTCGAGGACCGCGCGGAGGACCTTGCCGGTGCCGAGCGTGGTCGCGCCCACCGGATCGAGCTCAGCGGCCGCGAGGCGTGACAGGCCCGACGCCTCCGCGAGCTCGACGACCGCGTGGTTGCCATCGCTCGAACGAAGCCAACGAGCCACGATCTGGCGGCCGAGGGGGTCGGTCGCCGCCGTTTCTCGCCATGCCCAGCCGCCGGAAGCCTCGATCGCGACCAGCGTCCCTTCGCCGCCGTCGGCGAGCGGCGCGAGGAGGAGCTTGTCCTCTGGGCGCGCGCGCGCCCAGCCATCGGCGAGTGCGCGAGCGACCTGAACGGAGGTCAGCGAGCCCTTGAACGAGTCCGGCGCGAATAACACCGTGAGCCTTCGCGGCCCGACTCCTGGCGGCTCGGATATCGACGCCATCAGTAGCTCTTGCCTATTGGGGAGCCACGCGCGCGAGTAGCCGGTCGGCGCCGGGCTGTCCCGGGTGGAGACGGTGCCGGAACCGCCGAACCACGCTCGTTTTCGCGGCGCGCCGGCGGGCGTAACGCTCATTCAAGCGGGCGGGCCGCCCTCCGGACATCGCTACCGGGTCCGTTACTGATCCCAGCGATATTGAGCCACGCAGTGGTCGGCGGGGGTCGCCACGGCGTAACGCCTCGTCATGATCGGCGGGAGCGACGGGCTCAACGCGGGACGGGTTCGGCGGGAGCGGCGGGCTCAACGCGGGACGGGTTCGGCGGTCACGTCGGTGTCGCGGGCGGTCACGTCGGTGTCGCGGGCGGCCACGTCGGTCCCGCGGGCGGCGAGGTCGGTCTCGCGCAGACTCCGCTCGACCGGGACCGGCTGGCGGTGGCGCTCGAGATACTCCGGGATGCGCACCATCGGCGGCCGTTCCATGTCGGCCAGCTCGATGACCTCGAGGGACAGCCGGCCGCGGCCCGAGCGCGGCAGCTTCATCGTCGAGCCCAGCTCGGCGAACAGGCGGGCGCGGCGCCGTTCCTCGAGCCGCTTCATCACCGCCTGCAGGATCACGAAGCTCATCCGCGACAGGCCCTCGAGCTCCTGGTTGCGGTGCACGCGGCGCTCCAGGTCCACCTGGCCCAGGCCTTCGATGCCGACCCGCTCGGCGATGTCGATGAGGTGGCCGATCTCCACGGCATAGCCGGTGAAGAACGGGACCTGCTCGAGCACGGCCCGCCGACCGGCGTACTCGCCGGAAAGGGGCTGGATGAAGCCAGACAGCTCCGGAAAGAACAGGTTGAGCAGCGGCCGCGCCACGAGCTCGGTGACCCGCCCGCCGCCACCTTCGCGGAGGATGCCGCCCTCGACGATCGGCCGCTGGTAGTAGCCCTTGACGTACTGCAGGCGCGGCTCGTGGAGCAGCGGCCCGAGCGTCCCGTAGACCATCCTGGAGTGCCAGTTCCGGACGTCCGTGTCGGCCCACACGATGAGGTCGCCGCGGGTCTCGTACAGCGACTTCCAGAGCGCCTCGCCCTTGCCCCGGAAGGAGCCGTACCGACCCAGGATGTCGGGATGCTGGACGACCCTCGCGCCCTCCGCCTCAGCGATCTCGCGGGTCCGATCGGTCGACGCCGAATCGATGACCACGACCTCGTCGAGCAGCGGCACCCGGCCGACCATCTCCCGGATCGCGCGGCGGACGATCGGGCCGATCGTCTCCTCCTCGTTGAGGGTCGGCAGGACCAGGCTGACCGTAAGCCCCTGCTTCTCCTTGAGCTGGGCGAGGCGGCGCAGGTCGGCGAACTCGGCGTGGTGGAAGTTCGATTCACCGAACCAGCGCTCGACCCGCGCTGGCACGGCACGCGACTCTTCGGCGGCCCGATCCGCCGCCGCGAGCGTCTCGGCATGCGAAGCCAGCTGCTCGAAGGTCTGGCGCCCGATGGTCTCGCGGGTCTTGACGACGACCACCGTTGCCCGCGAGCGGGTGGCGATCGCTTCGGGCATCGCCCCGAACAGATGGGTGGCACCGTTCGCCGTGCTCGGCGCGGCCGCGCCCATGACCATGATGTCGGAGCGATCGGCTTCCTTGAGGATCGCACCGCGGACGTTCGACGCCTCGCGCAGCAGCGTCTCTGCCCGGCCGCCGACGTGCTGCCGGACGAAGGCGACCAGTGCCCGCTCCGCCTGCGCCCGGACCGCGAGCGTGATTCCCGGCGGCACGATGTGGAGGGCCACGAGCGTGGCGCCATGGCGCCGGGCGATCGCATCGCCGAACCGCAGCGCGAGCTCTGCGTGGGGGCCACCGCGGACCGGCACCACGACCCGCTTGAACTCCCGGGCTCCACGCTGCTTGACGACCGCGACGTCGCAGGGCGACTCGCGGAGCACCTCGTCGATCGTCGTGGAGAAGGGGGCGGCAAAGCCGGCGCGACTCGTCGGCGACTTGCCGCCCCAGCCGAAGACGATGAGGTCGGCGTCGAGCTCGGCGGCGGCCTCGACGATCCCCTCGGCGGCGTGCCGGCCGATTCGGACGATCGGGTGGATCGGCGTGCCCTCCGGCACGAAGTCCAGGACCCGCTGGAGCAGCCGGCGGGCGTGGCGGGCGCGCGTGGCGCCCTCGGACAGGGGCATCCCCTCCGGCACCTCAACGATGCCGAGCGCGGTCAGGGCGCCGGAACGCGGCTCGAGCAGGTCGGCGCCGAGCCGGACCAGCTCTTCCGCGGTCGCGGGGTTCGCGACCGGGATCACGATCCGGGCCGGCAGCGGGGTGCTCATCGGGCCGCGGCGGCTTCGGCGTCGGGGGCCGGTTCGGCGCCGGCGGCGGCTGTGGATTCGGCGGGCTGGACGCCGGTTTCGGGGGCCGGTTCCGCGCCTGCGGCTTCGGCGACGGCGCGCTCGGCGCCAGCCTCCGTGGCAGCCTCGCCTCCGGCGGCGGCCCAGCGATCGATGAGGTAGGGCTTCAGCCGCTCGAACTCCCGCGCCTGCCGCTCGACGTGCTCGTCGGCGCGCTCGGTCGTCAGGTCGCGGCTCTCGATGACGAAGCTGCCGACCCGGCCGAAATAGACGGGCACGAGCGCGGCCACGAAGCTATCGACCGCGGCGGGATCGCGACGCGCCGCGAGGATCAGGTCGTAGATCACTCGGGTCCAGACGTCGTCGGGGAAGCGGAACCCCGCCACCGCCTCTGCCATGACGGCCGTGCTCGGTGTCGATGCGCCGGGCGAGTCGATCTCGAGGCGCCGGCGGGCCGCGTCGGCAATCGCGCCGGCTTCCTCGGCCAGGGCCAGGACATCCGCGACGGTCTCGGGCGCGAGCATCGATCGCCAGGCCGGTGCCATCGTCAGCGAGCCGGCGTGGAACTCCGACAGGAGGCGGAGGACGTTGACCTCCAGCGGCGGCGGGTCGGCGACTCGCTCGAACCCGTAGGCAGGGACGTCGTGGCTGCCGCGGACGGCCAGCCAGCGATCGGCGTTCTTCACCGCCAGCCGGAGGATCGTGGTGACCACCTGCCGGAACATCGGCCCGAGGTCCGCGCCGGGGTCTTTCGGATCGTGGACCTTCGCGCCGAGCCGCGCCTGGCAGATCGCAAAGCCGCCGGAGAGAGCCGCGGTCGTCATCCAGATGTCGATCCCGAACTTGGAGACGTCGGTCGTCCAGTCGCCGGCCTTGAGGAAGTGACGGACGAGGTCGCCCGACATCCCGAAGTCGCCGCCGATCGGCTGCCGGATCCGCAGCCCGTAGAGCGCCCGGGTCAGCGGATAGGTGACGTTGTTGGTGATCGTGCCGTCGTGCTTGTGGCGGGCGTAGAGCGGGGCCACGTAGTCGTAGCCACCCTTGAGGATCGGGCCGGCCAGGAGCTCGACCCATTCCGGCAGGATGCTTCGCAGATCGGAGTCGACCACCACCAGTGCCTGCACCTCCAGCGCGGCCGCGATCTCGAAGATCGTCCGCAGCGCGGCGCCCTTGCCGCCGGTCCCGTCGATCTCTGGATAGGTCAGCGAAACCCGCGACAGCTTGTTCGTGGGCCGGACCAGCAGGATCCGTTCGATGTAGTCGGGCGGCTCGGTCTCGACGACGACGCGCTGGGTCCCGTCCGGAGAGCCGGCGTCCGAGTTGACCACGACCGGGCGGAGATCCGGGAAGTACTGGACGAGCCCCGCCTGGGCGGCCCGGACGACGTAACCGATCGTCGTGGCGTTCTTGAAGCTCGGGATCCCGACCATGATGTCCGCGCTGCCCACCCGGGCGATCTCCTCGCGGATGGCCGGACTCAGCAGCGTCTCAGGCACCGACGCACCGTACCACCGATCCGGGGGTCGCCCGAACCGCCCAGCGCCGACCAAGTGGCGACCTGGTGCAATCGCCTTAGCGCCTCGGGATCGGGGCGGTGGCCCAGTCGGGGCTGGCGGCGCCGGGCTCGTAGCGGCTGTTGGCCGCCTTGTAGGCGACTTCGCGGAAGCCGAGGGCCTTCCACTGCGCGAACCAGCCCTCGATCGGTGGCCGCACGACGACGGTCCGCCGGATCAGATCGTGCTCCGCCAGGACAGAGTCCAGGAGCCGCTTCCGCTCCTGCAATGGCACGTCCAGCAGCGACTCGCCGTCGAGCCACAGCAGGTCGACCGCAACGAATGCCGCCGGCGACGTCGGCGGGACGGCGACCCGGCGTGCCTCGGCGTTCTCCCGCGCCTCGCGCCGCTTGCGGCCGCCGCTGCCGAGGAACATCCGGCGACCGAGCTCGGCCGGCTTCGGGATGGCGTCCATCCCGGTGTCCACGGCGATCCCGACCGTGTCGCGCAGCGGCGCTGGGAGCAGGTAGCCGTCGGCCACGAGCTCGGCAGCCAGGCCGCTCGCAGCGGCGGCCGCGCGAAGCTCGGCATATCCGGCAAGCGGCTCGCCGGCTTCGTCCCGGATCTCCACGGCCTGGCCCGAGATCTCCAAGAGGACCCGCCGCCCAAACCACAGTGGCTCGCACAGCGGGTTGGCGATGTGCCTGGGCTGACGGCGGCCGAAGGCCATCGGGCGAAGGCCGCGAGAGAGGCTCACATCGACATCCTAGTCGTGCCATCCTCCGAGTGATGGCGAGCCCTGCCGGCACCCAGGTCCGATCTCCCGGACTCCTCGGTCGCCTCGGCGCGCTGACGCCATCCGGGCGGGCGATCGTCCCCGCCGCGTGGGCCCTCTACGACTTCGCAAACACCATCTTCAGCTTCGCCGTGGTATCCGGCGCGATCGGCCTGTGGCTGGTGGACGATTCGCGGTTCGGCGAGCGCGACGGCAACTTCCTGCTGAGCCTCGCCATCGTCATCTCGGTCGGGCTGAATGCGATCGTGTCGCCGATCCTCGGGGCCCTCTCGGATCGAGGCGGCCGGCGCCTGCCGTTCCTGCTGGCCTTCACGCTCCTGTGCATCGCGGCCACGGCGTTCATTGCCGACGGGACGCCCACGACCGGGCTCGTCCTGTTCGTGATCGCGAACTTCTCGTACCAAGCCGCACTCATCTACTACGACGCCACGTTGCGAACGGTGAGCCTGCCCGCAAGTCGCGGCCGCCTGTCCGGGATCGGCGTCGCCGTCGGCTACCTCGGCACGATCTTCGTCGGGCTCCTCATCTTCCTGGCCGATATCCCGGTCGAGGCGCGCTTCCGGATCAGCGCCATCCTGTTCGCGATCTTCGCCTTGCCGATCTTCCTCGTTGTCCGCGAATCGGCGACGGGCGAGAGCCTGAGCCGGGCGGATCTGCTGGGCTCGTGGTCCCAACTGTTCCGTACGATCCAGCACGCCCGCGAGGTTCCGGGGCTGGGGCGCTTCCTGGTCGGCCGGTTCTTCTACTCCGACGCCGTGAACACCGTCATCGTGGTCATGAGCGTCGTGGCGGTGAAGGCGGTCGGCCTGTCGGTGACGGTCGCCAATCTCGTGCTCCTCGGGCTGGCGATCGTGGCCGTCATCGCGTCGTTCGGCTGGGGCGCGCTGGTCGATCGGTGGGGCCCGAAGCGCACCCTCGTGGTCGTCCTCTTGTCGTGGGCCGCCGGCCTCGTGGTGGGTGGGGTGTCGCTCGGGATCCCGGGGCCGTTGGGTCTCGCGATGTTCCTCGGCGCCGGCGCGATCCTCGGCAGCGGCCTGGGTGGTGTCCAGGTGGCCGACCGGGTGTTCATGCTGCGACTCTCGCCCCCGGCCCGGCTCGGCGAGCTCTTTGGACTGTACGGCCTGGTCGGCAAGGGATCGCAGGTCATCGGCCAGCTCCTCTACGGCCTGATCCTCCTGCTCCTCTTCGACACCCTGGGCAACGGCGCGTACCAGGTCGCCGTCCTGAGCCTGCTGGTCACGATGCTCATCGGGCTCTGGCTCATCCGGCCAGTCTCGGACCAGTGGCACGGATCG
>DASQFM010000029.1:0-19827 GCA_035633135.1 Candidatus Eiseniibacteriota bacterium | reverse complement strand
CCGTGCCGAGCATGCCGGCGCCAAAGTGGCTGACCCGCGAGGCGGCCAGCATCCGCGATTCCTGCTCGTCGAGGACCTGGCCGCCCAGCAGCGCGGCGTCCTCCTCGAGGACCGTTGGCCCGTCGCAGGCATCGACGAGATCGGCATCGCCGCGGCCGAGGAGCATCGCGAACGGCATGCCCCAGACGTTGCCCGACGGGGTCGTGTCCGGCGTGTTGAAGTCGCCGTGGGCATCGAACCAGGCGATGCCGTACCTCGCGTCCGGTTGGGCTCGCTTGAGGCCGGCGAGCGCCCCGGCGTGTGACGTGCAGTCGCCGCCCAGGATCAGCAGACGGGGACGGTCGGCCCGCGCGTCCGCTTCGGCGCTGTCGTCGCGTTCGTCCACCGCGCCCGCGGCGGGGGCGCGAATCGTGCGCTCGACGTGCTCGGCCAGGCGCGGCAGGTACGCGGCGATCAGCGCCCGATTCTTGGCCCGGGGATCGTCGTCGGCCGCCCAGCCCGGGTCGTTCGGAACGTCGCCGTGGTCGACGAGCGTCTGGCCAGCCAGGCCCGGCCGCCCAACCAGCAGGTCGATGAGCCCCGCTTCGCGGAGCAGCCGCGGACCATGCTCCATCCCGCCGAAATGCCCACCGAGCGCGGTTGGCGACCCGAGGATCGCGATCGTTGCCATCGGCTGAATCTACGCGGCCGCAGGAAACCGCATCCGGGGCATGATTGGCGGATGCGGATCGAAGACTTCGCCCTGGAGCGTTATTTCGCCCGCTGGGAGTTCGCCGTCGAGCACGTCCTGTGCGGCAGCGACGTGGAGGGCTGGCGGATGGCGGACCTCCTCGCCCTCGCCGACCCCGAGTCGGCGGCGCTCTGGGCGGACCTGCGGCTCGGCTATACGGAATCGCCCGGACACCCCCTCCTGCGAGCCGAGATCGCCAGCCTCTACGACGCCATCGACGCCGATGACGTCCTGGTCTTCGCCGGCGCGGAGGAGGCCGTGTTCTGCCTGCTCAACACCGCCGTTGGGCCGGGCGATCACATCATCGTGACCTGGCCCGGTTACCAGAGCCTGTACGAGGTCGCCCGCGCGGCCGGCGCCGAGGTCGGCCTGCATGCCCTGCGCGAGGAGGACGGCTGGGCGCTCGACGTCGATCGGCTGCGCCGCTCGATCCGACCGACCACCCGGATGATCGTGGTCAACGCTCCCCACAACCCGACCGGCATGCTCCCGAGCCAGGCAGAGTGGCGAGAGCTTGCGACAACGTGCGCCGAGGCCGGCATCCGCCTCGTCGCCGACGAGGTCTACCGCTATCTCGAGGTAGATCCCGCCGACCGGCTGCCCGCAGGTGCGGACGTCGGGGATCGTGCGGTCTCCATCGGCGTGCTGTCGAAATCGTTCGCCCTCGCCGGGCTCCGCATCGGCTGGCTCGCGACGCGGGATCGCGAGCTCCTCGACCGCTGCGTCCGCCTCAAGGACTACACGACGATCTGCTCGTCGGCGCCCTCGGAGATCCTCGGCCTCATTGCCCTGCGGGCGCGCGATCGCGTGCTCGATCGAAGCCGCGGCATCGTCGCGGCCAACCTGGCGCTGCTTGATGCCTTCTTCGACCGCCGAACTAACGCGCTGACGTGGGTCCGCCCGCGCGGCAGTGCCACAGCGTTTCCGCGGCTCGTCCCAACCGGACCGGCCGGTCGCTCAGCCGAGGCGTTCTGCAGCCGCCTCGTGGAGTCAACCGGCGTGCTGCTCCTGCCGTCGACCACGTTCGGCTTCGGTGATGGCCACGTCCGTCTCGGCTTCGGTCGGGCGGACCTGCCCGAGGCGCTCGAAAAGCTCGAAACCTTCCTCGGCGCCGGCGAATGAGGCGAGGTCGCGCGGCTGCTCGCGGTCAGTCGCGGCGGACGGGGCGAGACCCTGGCCGCCGCCCGGCTGCGTGCGCCGTCAGGCGCCCTGCTCGACCTCCCAGAGGGTATGGGCCACCAGCCCGTGCGCCTCGCGATGGGTCTGGTTCGCGGCCTCGCGGTCCGGGGCGTCGACGAGGCAGAAGACCTTGCCGCTCTCCTCGTCAACCCAGTAATGCGTGTAGTTCACGCCGTACTTGTCCTGGACGGCCACGTCGGCCGCGTGGGCCTTCGCGACGTCTTCGGCTTTCACTCCGGGAATATCGTGCTGATCCATGTACGTCGGCATGCGTCTGATCCCCTTCTGCGGAAGTGCGTTTCGGAAATCCTATCCGGAATGCGGCTTACGCACGCTTGCGGGGCAGGTCCAGGAACGGCAGGGGCACGACGACGGCGTCGACGCGCCCGCGGTGGCCCTCGACCGTCCATTCGACCTCGAGCCGCGATCCGGGGGCTTCGAAGGCCGGCGGCACGGTCGCGAGCCCGATCGCCTGCTTGAGAATCGGGCTCCAGCCCCGGCTGGTGACCTTGCCGATCTGGCTGGCACCGAACCGCGCAAACACCGGGACGGGCGTGCGATCCACGATCGGTGAGATCGCCGGGGGCAACCCCTGGGCGCTGAAGGATGCCTCGATGTCATCCCAGTCGAGGACGATCCCGACGAGGCGCCGCGGCGGCCCGCCCTGGTCGTGCTCGCGCTTCAGTGCCAGGTGGCCGACGTAGTCGGCCTTCTCGAGATCGACCAGCCGGCCCATCCCGAGCTCGTACGGCGAGTAGTTCTGCTCGGGGTTCAGGGCGTGTCGCGCGGAGGTGTAGTCGACCTCGAGCAGGACCAGGCCGGCCTCGAGCCGGACGACGTCGAGGGCGAGCATCCCGGCGGGCCGGATCCCGTACGCCTTGCCGGCAGCCATCAGCGAATCCCAGGCCCGCAGGGCGTCATCGGCCGGGATCCAGAACTCGTAGCCGAGGTCGCCGGTGTAGCCGGTGCGCGAGACGTCGATCGGGATGCCGCCGAGCGTCGACCTGCGCCGCCGGAAGTAGCCCAGGTCGGCGAAGGATTCGCCGGTCGCGGCCTCCAGGACGTTGCGCGCGAAGGGACCTTGCAGCGCGATGGCAGCCACCGCTTCGGAGACGTCCTCGAGCTCGACGTCGAGTCCCCGCGCATTGAGCGTCAGCCAGCGCAGCTGGGGATCCGCGGCGGTCCAGCGGAACTCGTCCTCGGCGACCCGATGGACGGTCCCGTCGTCCACGACCTTGCCGTGGTCATCGCACCACGGCGTGTAGTACACCCGCCCGACGGCCAGCTTCGTCGCGTCGCGGGTGATCACGCGGTCGACCAGCCGAACGGCATCCGGCCCGGAGACCCGGTACTTGTACAGCGGCGACACGTCGATGAGGGCGGCCGCTTCCCGGATGGCGTTGTACTCGATGTCGTGGGCGTCCGCGTACGCCGACGAGGCCCAGTAGCCCGACCACTCGCGCCACTGCTGCTTGCGGTTGAGCGGCGCGGTCCGGGCATGGAGCGGGCTGCCGATGCTCATCGGCGCCAGTATCGCGGCTCCGCTAGAGTCGGTGGGTCCCAGCGGCGACCCAATCCAAGAGGTGTCCGTGCCCCAGCGCTACGACGCGGTCGTCATCGGCGGCGGCCACAACGGCCTCATCAGCGCGGCCTATCTGGCGCGGGGCGGCCTGAAGACCCTGGTCCTGGAGCGGCGCCACGTCCTCGGTGGGGCGGCGGTCACCGAGGAGGTCTTCCCGGGCTTCCGTTTCTCCGTCTTCAGCTACGTGGTCTCGCTGCTCCGCCCCGAGATCATCCGCGAGCTCGACCTGCCCAGGTACGGCCTGGACATCCTGCCCCTCGACGGCACGTTCACGCCGCTCCCCTCAGGAGCGGGTCGGCCGGCGCCGATCGGGCCGGACGGCGAGAAGATCGGGACCGGCGACTACCTGTGGCGGGTCAACGACCACGGTCGGACGATCCGCGAGCTCCGGCGCTGGTCGAAGCTGGACGCCGAGGCGTACGACGAATACGGCCAGCTCATGGTCGACATGGCCCGCTTCATCAAGCCGATCCTGTCGATCGTCCCGCCGGACCCGGCTTCGAACGATCCGCGACCGCTGTTGCCACTCGGCGGCCTGCTGCGGTCCTTCCAGCGGCTCACCGAGCGGCAGCAGGCCGTGTTCGTCCAGCTCATGACGATGTCGGCGTCGGACTTCCTGGACCAGTGGTTCGAGACGGATCCCCTCAAGGCCACGATGGCCGCGTCCGGAATCATCGGGACCTACCAGGGGATCAAGAGCCCGGGGACTGCGTATGTCCTCCTGCATCACTACATGGGCGAGATCGACGGCGCGTTCCGTGCCTGGGGCATCCCGAAGGGTGGGACCGGCGGGATCTCCGAGGCAATCGCCGGCGCAGCCCGGGCCAACGGGGCGGAGATCCGAACGGAAGCACCGGTCGCGAAGATCCTCACCCGGGGCGGGCGGGCCACGGGAGTGGCCCTCGAGTCCGGGGAGGAGATCGAGGCCGGGTCCGTGGTCTCGTCGGTCGATGTCCGGCGGACGTTCATCGACCTAATGGACAGCGGGACCGTCGACGCGGAGTTTGAGGCCGAGGTCCGGCGCTTCAAGTTCCGGGGCTCGTCGGGCAAGGTCAACCTGGCTCTCGATGCCCTGCCGAGCTTCACTGCCCTGCCCGGCGAGGGCGAGCAACTGCGCGGCGCGATCTCGCTGTCACCCTCGGTCGACGACATGGAGCGCGCCTACGACGACGCCAAGTACGGCCACTGGAGCCGCAAGCCGTACGTCGACATCGTGATCCCCACCCTCGTCGACCCGTCGATGGCCCCACCCGGAAAGCACGTCATGAGCTGCTTCGTGCAGTACGCGCCGTACCACCTCGACGCGTCGGTCGGGGCCTGGGACGACAACCGCGAGGCGTTCGGGGACGCGGTTGTCGATCGGATCGCCGAGTTCGCGCCGGACATCCGCGATCGGATCCTGCACCAGCAGGTCCTGACGCCGCTCGACATCGAGCGGACGACCGGCCTGACCGAGGGCAATATCTTCCAGGGCGAGCTGTCGCTGGAGCAGCTCTTCTTTAGCCGGCCCGTTCCGGGCTGGGCCCGATTCCGGACGCCCGTGCGGGACCTCTGGCTGTGCGGCTCATCGACCCACCCGGGCGGCGGGATCATGGGCGCCAACGGCCGAATCGCGGCGCTCGAGCTGCTGCGGTCGAAGCGCCTCCCCGGTCGGCGGCGGGTCGCCTGAATGGCGGTCGCCAATATCCCGAC
This sequence comes from Candidatus Eiseniibacteriota bacterium, assembly GCA_035633135.1. GTDB lineage: Bacteria > Chloroflexota > Limnocylindria > Limnocylindrales > CSP1-4 > UBA5189. Next base: position 14,644 of record DASQFM010000029.1, on the reverse strand, counting down.
CGGAAGCTGGGACGCGGTCGTGATCGGCGCGGGGCACAACGGTCTGGTTGCCGCGGCCTACCTCGCCAGGGCGGGCCTCCGAACGCTGGTCCTCGAGCGCCGCGACCGCCTGGGTGGCGCGGCCGACACCACCGAGCTGGGGCCGCACCTGCGGGTGCCGAGCCTCGCGCACACCGTGGGCCGCCTGCGGCCCTCGATCCAGCGCGACCTCGGGCTCAAGGGCCATGGCCTCTCACTGGTTGCGCCCGATGTCCGGGTCTTCGCCCCACGGCCGGACGGCGAGGCGATCGTCCTGTGGGATGACGTTGCCCGGACGGCAGCCGGCCTCCGCGGCATCTCGGTGCCCGACGCCCAGGCCTTCGGCGCGTTCGATGCGCGGGCGCGCGCGCTCGGCCGGTTCCTCGACGAGCTGGGGCGCTCCACCCCGCCCGACATCCGGTCGCCGCGCCTGGGCGATGCCCTCGCCGGGCTGCGCCTCGGCCGCTCATTCCGAGGGCTCGGCCGAGCCGGCGGCCGAACGCTGCTGCGGGTCCTGCCGATGGCCGTCGCCGACCTCGTCGGCGAGGCGTTCGAGACCGATGGCCTTCGCGCGGCGATCGCCTGGCGCGGGGTGCGCTACGGTGCGGTCGGCCCATGGTCGGCCGGCACGGCGGCGGTCCTGCTGGCCGATGGGGCGGGCAACGACGGTGGGGCCGCGGGGGAGACGGTCTACGCCCGCGGCGGGCCCGGGGCGGTCGCGCAGGCACTCGCCGCCGCCGCGCGGGCCGCCGGCGCGGAGATCCGTGCCGCTACCGTGGTGACCTCGATCCGCACCCGCGATGGCGTCGCGACCGGCGTGGTCCTGGCAAACGGCGAAGAGGTCGCCGCGCGCGCAGTCGTCTCCGGCCTCGACCCAAAGCAGACGCTGCTTGGGCTCGTCGATCCCGTGGCGCTGGGACCGAGCCTGGGCTGGCGGGCCGGCAACATCCGGACTCCCGGCGTCGTGGCCAAGGTCAACCTGGCGCTCCGGCGGTTGCCGAAGTTCCCGGCGGCAAATCGGGCCGCGGCATCGGCGGGCGCCGCCGGCAGCGAACCGGAGCACCTCCTGCGCGGGCGGATCATCATCGCGCCCGGCATCGATGCCATGGAGCGCGCCTTCGACGCCTCGAAATACGGCCGCTGGAGCGAACAACCGGTCCTCGAGGCGACGATCCCATCGCTCGCCGATCCGACGCTCGTCGAGGGCGCTCGGAGCGGGAGCCAGGTCGTGAGCGTGATCGCCCAGTACGCCCCGTACCACCTTCGCGATGGCGATTGGGATGGTCCGGATCGCGAGGCGTTCGGCGACAGCGTGATGGCCATGCTCGAGTCGGTCGCACCGGGCATCGGCAAGATGGTCACCCACCGCCAGGTCCTGACGCCGCTCGATCTCGAGCGCGACTACGGGCTGACCGGCGGCCACCCGCTCCACGCCGAGGCCGGCCTCGACCAGTTCTTCCTGTGGCGGCCGTTGCTCGGCCATGGGCGCTACCGCCTCGCCTTGCCTCGGCTGTACCTGTGCGGCTCCGGCGCCCACCCCGGCGGCGGGATCACCGGTGGCCCGGGCCAGAATGCCGCCCGCGAGATCGTCGCCGACCTTCGTTCGCGGCGTCCGTGAGATGCTCAGCGTCGGCATGAGCCGAATCACCCGATCCCGAAGGCTCGCCCTGGCCCTGGCGGCGATCACTGCGCTCGCCGGATGCGGCACCTCCGCGCCGGGGCCCACGCCGCTCCCCACCTCGACCGTCGCGCCTTCAGTTGCGGAAGCCACGGCCCCCGCGACGCCCTCGAGCGAGCCCTCCGCTTCCCCGGCGCCGACTTCTTGGCAGCCCCTCGACCTGTTCCCCGAGGCAGATGGTTCGTTCTTGCCGGCCCTCGCTACAAGCGACAAGGGCGGCTTCCTGATCGTCGGAACCGATGGGAGTGTGCCCCGAGTCTGGTCTTCGCATGATGGGGTTGCCTGGACCATGGACCTCCTGCCGACCGTCTCGCAGTCGCAGGCCACGCCGTATACCGCAGCAACGGGAGTCGATCGAACCGTCCTCCTCGGCGTCGGCGGTGGGCAGTGCGCGCATCCCGTGGCTGATTTCAGTTGGGCTCGTCCCGCCGGCGGTGCCTGGGCAGCTGCGCCATGGCAGAACCTGTTCTGCGCCGGGGGCCAGGGCAACATCGCAACAGACGGCCAGACGTTCGTCGTCGCCGGAACGGGCGCCGGCGACCAGCCGTTCCTGTGGTCGTCACAGGATGGCCTGAGCTGGACGGACATCCCGATCACCGTCGAGATCGCCCCAGCCGCCGTGGTCTGGACGGGCTCCGAATTCCTGAGTCTCACTCAAGGCACGTCGGGATTCACCGTCCTGACCAGCTCCGATGGGAGCACCTGGCAGAACACGCCGGCGTCCGGGCTGCCGGAGGGCGGCCTACCGAGGCTGTTCGCCCTGTCGGGGCACACCGTCGCGCTGATGGCGGGCCTCGATCGATCACTGGTCGCCTACCAAAGGCAGGCCAACGGATCGTGGCAGACCGCGGCGACGACCGGCCTCGAGGGTTCGGCCGACGACGTCACGACAGCGACCACCAGCAGCAGCCTCGGGTTCGTGTTCTTCTCGACCACGGCCTCTGGCGGGACCGTCCTGGCCAGTGCGGATGGCCTGGCCTGGCACACCGTCGCGACGCCCGAGGCGACTCGCTTCATCGGCGCCGCTATCTTCGGCGACCGGGCCATTCTCGTCGGGGCCCTCGAGACGACGAGTGGAACGCAGCCGCTTGCGTGGTGGGGCCCGGCAGCCTTCCTCCGCGGAGGCTGAACACCGCCCCTGCCGCGCCCGCGGATCAGCCTTCCCGGGCCGGCGCCTCCGAGATCGCGACGTCCGCCGCCTCTGGGATCCCGACGTCCGCCGCCGGCCGCGCCGTCGTGGCGGGTGTCTCGATGTCGCGGTCGATTGCAGGATCGGGTTCTCGGGGCGCGTGCACGACGCGGCCCTCGCGCTCGCCGACCCGTCTCGCCGCTCGCGCCGCGACCGGCCCCTGGTCCTGCGGCCGGCCCAGCGAATGCAGGAACAGCGCCGACAGCACGGCCGCGATCGGGATCCCGAAGACCGCGCCGCCGACGCCGGCCAGCTTGAGGCCCACGAAGACAGACGCGAGCACGACGATCGGGTGGATCCGCAGCGCGTCGGCCATGATCCGCGGCTGCAGCGCGTTCATCACCAGGAACCAGCCGATCGCGATGACGACGACCGTGCCGAGCGTCGCGTCCGGCTTGGACAGGACGGCCACGAGGACCGGCGGGATCCAGGCCACGAACGGCCCGAAGAACGGGATCGCCATCAGCAGGCCCGCCAGGACCGTCGTGATCGCGCCGAAGTCGAGGCCGAAGACGATCGTGGCAATCGCCGAGATCCCGGCGAACACGATCCCCGTCAGCGCCTGGCCGCGCAGGAAGCCGCCGAAGGATCGCGCGACGGCCTCCTCGAGGACGAGCGCCTCCTGCTTGTAGCCGGGCGGCACCAGCCGGAACAGGAACGCGACCAGCCGATCGCGGTCGGCGACCATGTACAGCGAGAAGACGATGACGAGGAGCAGGTTGCCGATCGCCCCGATGCTCGCCACGGCCACCTGCTGGAGCGGCACCGCGAGCTCCGTCGCGTAGCGGCTCAGGTTGTCGAGGAACTGGTCCGCCTGGGTGACCAGGTCGATCTGGATGAGCCCGAGGCTGTCGAGGCGGTCCTGCCACGGGGCAAGCGCCGATGGCAGGTCCTCGCGCAGCCGGGGCACGTTGGCGATGAAGTCGCCGATCGAGCCGACCAGCGCGCTGGCCAGGACCACCGAGACGATCACCAGGCTGCCGAACAGGATGAAGTAGACGGTGAAGACCGCGCCGGCACGGCTCAGGAACGGGATCGTCGACCGCAGCCGGCTCACGATCGGGCTGAGGATGAAGGCCATCAGCCAGGCCAGGAAGAAGACCAGGATCAGGTCGCTGAAGAACGACAGCACCGCGCCGATGAACCCGAGCGCCACGAAGGCCAGGACGATCGTCGCCAGGACGAGGGCGACGTCGAACCAGCGGCGTTCGCGGGGCGTGAGCTGGAAGCTCACCGGAGACCCATTTTTTCCCTGACCTCGGCCATCGTCTCGGCCGCCAGCGGGGCCAGGCGTGCCGCGCCGGCTTCCACGATCTCGTTCACCTGCTCGGGATGGGCCATCAGCTCGAGATAGCGCTCCCGGGCCGGGGCGTAGTGGCGGACGATCCGGTCGGCCAGCAGCCGCTTCATGTCGACGCAGCCGGTCCGGGCGGTCCGCTCGCCCTCCCAGAGGTCCTCGAAGTCAGCACCGAAGAACGGCTGGAGCTGGCACACGTTGCAGACCTCCGGCCGGCCGGGGTCCGTCCGCAGGATCCGCTGCGTGTCGGTGACCATCGAGGTGACCTGCTTCCGGATCAGCTCCGGCGGCCCGAGGATGTCGATCGTGTTGCCGACGGACTTGCTCATCTTCCGGACGCCGTCGGTGCCGAGGACGTTGGGCGCCTCCGTGTAGACGGCCTTGGGCTCCGGAAAGGTCTCGCCATAGCGGTGGTTGAAGGCGCGGACGATCTCGCGGCTGAGCTCGAGGTGCGCAGCCTGGTCACGACCGACCGGCACGAGCGAGGCCTTGTACATGACGATGTCCGCAGCCTGCAGGACGGGATAGGTGAGCAGGCCGTGGTTGATGTCGTCGGGCTGGGTCTCGCGCTTCTCCTTGTAGGTCGGCGTGCGCTCCAGCCAGCTGACCGGCGTGACCGTCGCGAGGAGCCAGGCGAGCTCCGTGTGCTCGGGTCGGTGCGACTGGATGAACAGCGTGCACCGATCCGGATCCAGCCCGAGGGCCAGCAGCGACGCGGCCATGTCGCGGGTCCGCTCGCGCAGCACCGTCGGATCGTGGGTGCTGGTCAGGGCGTGGTAGTCGACGATGCAGTAGATCGCGTCGTACTGGTCCTGGAGGCGGACGTAGTTCCGAATCGCGCCCAGGTCGTTGCCGAGATGAACGACCCCCGACGGCTGGATGCCGCTGAACGTCCGCAGTCCGGCACCCGTCGCGGGCGCACCCGGGACGTCGGTTGCCGTCGCGGCGGTCGCGTTCGTCATCGGCGGCGAGTGTAGCCGAGCCATTGCGCGCAGCGGACCCGTCGGCCTTGGGAAAACGGGCGTCCGCTACGATGCCGCGGATGCTCCGCCCTGGATCGCGATCCGCATGAATGGCGCCCGATTGCGAGTCGGGGTGCTCGGCGCCGGCAACGTCGGCCGCGAGGTCGTTCGCGTCCTCCTGGACCAGCCCGATTCGCTGCGCGCCGTCGACGGAGTGTCCCTCGAGCTGGCCGGCGTCGCGGTCCGGGACGTGGCCGCGGCGGAGGCCCGCGGAATCCCGGCCGCACTGCTGACTGATGCTCCGGCCCACCTGGTCGCCGCCCCGGACGTCGACGTCATCGTCGAGCTCATGGGCGGCGAGCAGCCTGCCGCGACGCTGATCGCGGCAGCGCTCGGTGCGGGCCGGTCGGTCGTCACCGCCAACAAGGCGGTCCTGGCCGGCCACGGGGCGGAGCTCGAAGCGGCCGCCCGCCGGACCGGTGCGACCCTCCGGTTCGAGGCCGCGGTCGGTGGCGGGACGCCGATCCTGTCGGTCCTCGCGTCCGATCTCGTGGCCAACCGGATCGCCGCGGTGCGCGGCATCGTCAACGGCACCACGAACTTCATCCTCAGCGAGATGGCCGCAACGGGCCGAACGTACGAGGTCGTCCTCGCGGAAGCCCAGGCGGCGGGCTACGCGGAGGCCGATCCCGCCGCTGACGTCGAGGGTCGCGACGCGATCAACAAGCTGGTGATCCTGGCCCGACTGGCGTTCGGGACGTGGCTCGACCCGGCTGGCATCGGCGATCGCGTCAACAGCGGCGTGGGCACCGGGTTGCCGGGCGTGACCGGGGTCACGGCGGAGGACATTGCCGGTGCGCGTCGGCGCGGCCTCGTCATCCGCCTGCTCGCCACCGCTCACCGAGCGAGCGACGGAGCTTCCATCGAGGCCTCGGTCGTGCCGACCGCGGTGTCGGTCGAATCGCCCTTCGGGCGGACGATCGGCGTCCTCAACCGGATCGAGGTCGACGCCGAGCCGGTCGGCCAGCTCGCGTTCGAGGGCCCCGGCGCCGGTGGCTCGGCGACCGCGTCGGCGGTGCTGGCCGACCTGATCGCGATCGGGCGCGGTCTGGGCAGCACCTGGGCCGGCCTGCCGCCCGCGGTCCGAGCGGACGACGGGCCGCGGGCACCCACGCGGCGCGCAGCAAGCGCCACGGCGGATGGGCTCGACGCCTGGTTCGATGGTCCGTCCGGCGCGCGCTATCCGATCGTCGAATGACCCGATGAGCGAGATGCGCGCCGCTGCCGCCGCCCGCCCGCGCCTCGTCGATCGCTACCGGGAGTTCCTGCCGATCACGGATCTGACGCCGCGGCTGACACTGGGCGAGGGGTTCACCCCGCTCGTCGAGGCCCCCCGGCTCGGGCAGCACATCGGCATGCCGCGGCTGCAGCTCAAGCTCGAGGGCCTGAATCCCACCGGCTCGTTCAAGGACCGGGGCATGGTCGTCGCCGTCTCGAAGGCCCTCGAAGGCGGCGCGCGGTCGATCATCTGCGCGTCCACCGGCAACACCTCGGCGTCGGCGGCCGCGTATGGCGCCGCTGCCGGAATGGAGGTTGTCGTTGTCCTGCCGAAGGGGGCGATCGCCGCCGGCAAGCTCCTCCAGGCGCTGGTCGCCGGCGCTCGGGTGGTGGCGATCGATGGCAACTTCGATGCGGCCCTGGCCGTGGTGCGCGAGCTGTCGGCGGACCCGGACCGGCCGGTGACGCTGGTGAACTCGGTCAACCCGTACCGGATCGAGGGCCAGAAGACCGCCGCATTCGAGGTCTGCGACGACCTCGGCCAAGCGCCGGACGTGCTGGCAATCCCGGTCGGCAATGCCGGCAACATCAGCGCCTACTGGGCCGGCTTCAGCGACTACGCGGCCGCCGGACGTATCCCGTCCCGCCCGCGGATGCTCGGGTTCCAGGCGGCGGGCGCGGCGCCCATCGTGCTCGGCCACCCCGTCGAGCACCCGGAGACGGTCGCCACGGCCATTCGGATCGGCAATCCCGCCTCCTGGTCGATGGCCGTCGCGGCTCGCGACGAGTCGGGTGGCCGGATCGATTCGGTGACGGACGACGAGATCCTGGCCGCCTATCGCGACATCGCGACGCTGGCGGGGGTGTTCTGCGAGCCCTCGTCGGCCGCCAGTGTCGCCGGCGTTCGGAAGCTTGCTGCGGCCGGCGAGCTGGACCCGGACTCGCTGGTGGTCTGCGTGCTCACGGGCAACGGCCTCAAGGATCCGGAGACCGCCGAGCGGACGGCCGCCAGTGAAATCCTCGACGCGGCGGCCACGGTCGACGGCGTGCGCCGGGCGCTCGACTGGTGAGCGGAGCCGGCGCGCGCGCGGGCGCCATCGAGCGCGTGGTGGTCGTCGAGGTGCCCGCCACGATCGCCAACCTGGGGGCGGGCTACGACTGCCTCGGCATGGCCATCGAGCTCGAGCTGCAGGTCGAGATCGCAGCGGTCGAGGGTTCCGAGATCGAGCTGATCGTCGTCGGCGAGGGCGCCGGCGAGCTGCCGTCGAACCGGACGAACCGGCTGGTTCAGGCGCTCGACGCAGGGCTCTCCGCGGCCGGCGTGGAGGGTGCCGACGGGCTGGGCTGGCGGATCCGGATGACGAACCGGATCCCGCTGTCGCGGGGCCTGGGCTCCAGCGCGGCCGCCACCGTCGCCGGGTTGCTCGCCGCCTCGGCGCTCGCCCGCCCCGATGGCGAGGCCGGTGCCCGCGAGGGCGGGGGCGCGCTATCGGTGCCGACGATCCTGCGGCTGGCGACGCGGTTCGAGGGCCACCCCGACAACGTCGCACCGGCCCTGCTGGGCGGCGTCGCGGCCAGCCTGGAGCTGGACGACCGGGTGGAGGCGATCCGGCTCGACGTGCCGGCCGGTCTCACCGTCGTCCTGTTCATCCCGGACGCGACGCTTTCCACCGCGGCGATGCGGGCGGTGCTGCCCGCATCGGTGCCGCGCAGCGACGCCGTGGCCAACCTCGGCAGGGTTGCGATCGGCGTCGCCGGTCTGGCCGCCGGTCGCCTCGACGTGCTCGGCCTCCTCACCGAGGACCGCCTGCACGAGCCCTACCGGGCGGCGACGCTGCCGGCGTTGCCGCGCCTCGTCGCTGCGGCCCGGGAGGCCGGCGCGCTCGGGGCGTGCCTCGCCGGCGCCGGCTCGTCTGTCGTCGCGTTCGTCGACCGGGCCGAAGTCGTCGACCAGATCCGCGCCGCATTCGAGCGGGTGGGAGCAGCCGCTCGCGTGCCGAACCGGATCGAGACCGTCGCGCCGCGCAACCTCGGCGCCCGCGTCGTGCAGGCCCTGGAAGGCGCCCCGGCCCCATAGGCGCAGGGCGCGGCGGGGAAGGACGCGACTACCGGGAACGGCGCGACTACCCGCGTGCGGCGATCGGCTGGCCGGCGGTGTGGCGCCGGATGAAGGCCAGGGTCTCCGCCCAGGCTTGCTCCGAGGCTTCCGAGAAGTCGGCTGCCTTCCGGTCGAAGAAGCCGTGGGGCGCGCCCGGATAGACGACCGTCCGATGCTCCGCTCCGGCCTTCTCGAGGGCCGCATCGAAGGCGTCCCGCGCCTCGGCGGGAATCCGCTCGTCGGCCCCGCCGTAGATCGCCAGGATCCCGCATTCGATCTTGGCCGCGACGTCGACCGGCGCGGGCAGGCCGCGGTTCGGCCCGGCCGGCCAGCCGTAGAAGGAGACAACTCCGGCCAGGCCAAGCCCCAGCGTCGCAGAGAGCGAGGCCAACCGGCCGCCGACGCAGAACCCGGTCGTGAACACCGAGCGCGGCGGCCGCTCGGAGGCTCGCAGCCTGGCGACCCCGGCCCGGATGTCGCCGGCTACATCGTCCCAGCGGAGCTCGGCGGCATGGGGCTTGGAGTCGAAGTCCGCGTCCCGCGGCCCCACGCCCGCCGTCCGCCCGAAATAGTCGATCGCCAGCGCCTCGATGCCGTGCTCGGCGTAGCGCAGCGCCAGCTCCTCGTAGTAGGGGTGGAGGCCCCGCACGTCCGGCAGGATCAGGATCCCCGCCCCCGTGGGTTGGAATGGCCAGGCGCGGAAAGCCCGGAATGGCGTGCCGTCCTCACCCTCCAGCGTCAACGGTCCGGCGTCGATGGCCCCGCCCGCGATGGGCGCGATGGGTGGTCGGCTGTCGTTGTCGAAGCACATCTTCGGAACACCTCCGAAATCTCTGGCAGGCACCGATCGTCGCACGGACGGCCGAGACGGGCGCGATAGAATGCCCGACCCATGCCGGCCCCTCTCGTCGTGCAGAAATATGGCGGCTCGTCGGTTGCGAACGCCACACGAATCCGCCACGTCGCGCAGCGGATCGCTCGCGAACGCGCGGCCGGTTCGGAGGTCGTCGCCGTCGTGTCCGCCCGCGGCGACACGACCGACGAGCTGCTCGCCCTCGCGAGCGCCGTCAGCGACGACCCCGATCCGCGCGAGCTCGACATGCTGCTCGCGACCGGCGAGCACGAGAGCGCGACGCTGCTGTCGATGGCCCTGCACTCGCTCGGAGTGCCGGCGATCTCGCTCACCGGTGCGCAGGCGGGCATCACCACCGATGGACAGTACGGCCGGGCCCGGATCGCCAACGTCGAGCCGGCGCGGGTCCGGGCGGAGCTGGAGCGCGGCAACGTCGTCATCGTCGCGGGCTTCCAGGGCCAGAGCGGGGCGGCCGAGGGCATGGCCGAGACGACCACGCTCGGGCGGGGTGGCTCCGACACCACCGCGGTCGCGCTCGCCGCGGCCCTGCGGGCCGAGCGCTGCCAGATCTTCACCGACGTGCTGGGCATCTATACCGCCGATCCCCGCGTCGTGGCCGACGCGCGCCAGCTGCCGGTGATCGGGTACGAGGAGATGCTCGAGCTGGCCCACCAGGGCGCCCAGGTCATGCAGGTCCGGGCGGTGGAGCTCGGCTGGATCAACGATGTCGTCATCGAGGTCCTCAGCTCGTTCGAGGACGCGCCGGGTACCCTGATCAGGGAGGATCCGCTGGTGGAGCAGCGCAACAAGGTCCGCGGGCTGGCTCACGACCGCAACGTCGCCAAGGTAACGCTGGTGGCCGTTCCCGATCGGCCGGGAGTCGCTCGAGCCGTTTTCGGGCCGCTGGCCGAGAGCGGCGTCAACGTCGACATGATCGTCCAGAACGTCGGCCACGGCGGCGCGACAGACCTGTCGTTCACGGTCCCCCGGGCCGATCTCGGCCGGGCCGAGCGCGTCCTTGCGGCGGTCGTGGCGGAGCTCGGGGCCGAGGGGATCTTCACCGATCCGACGGTCGCCAAGGTCTCGATCATCGGCGCCGGGCTGCACAACGCGCCCGGCTATGCGGCCCGGATGTTCGGCGCCCTCGCCGATGCCGGGGTCAACATCGAGATGATCTCGACATCCGAGGTGCGGATCACCTGCATCATCGACGAAGCCGGCCTGCCCGCGGCGCTCGAGGCGCTCCATGGCGCCTTCGAGCTCGAGCGCCCGGATGCCATCGACGCGGTCTCCGGCGCCGGCGTCTCGGGCTGACCCGGGACATGCTCGCGACTGCGCTGGTGCCATCACGGCTGCGGTGGGTCGGGCGAGTCCGCTCCACGAACGACGTCGTTCGCGACTGGCTCCGGGCCGGCACGCCGGAGGTCTGCGTCGCCGTCGCCGATGAGCAGACGGCAGGTCGGGGCCGCAACGGCCGGACCTGGACGGCGCCGCCCGGCGCCGCGTTATTGTGCTCGCTCGGCTTCCGTCCGACGTGGCTCGCGCCGGATCGAGCGTGGCAGCTGGCCGCGATCGTCGCCCTGGCGATGGCCGACGCCGCCGAGGGCGTCAGCAGCCTGTCGCCCGGCGCGATCCGCCTCAAGTGGCCGAACGACCTGGTGATCGAGCGCGACGGTGGGGTGGCCAAGGTCGCCGGCGTCCTGGGCGAGACGGACGGCCTCGGCGGCCATGACCCGCAGGCCGTCATCGGCATCGGGATCAACGCGGCCTGGCGGCGAGTGGACTTCCCGCCGGAGATCGCGGCGGAGATGACCTCGCTCCTCGAGGTGTCCGGGCGAGACGACATCGATCGGCGCGCGCTCCTCGATATGTTCCTGGCGGGCCTCGAGCCGAAGGTCCGAGACCTGCAGGTCGGCCGCTTCGATGGCCGAGCCTGGGCCGACCGGCAGCTCACGAGTGGCCGCCCGGTCCGCCTGGAGCTGCCCGACGGCGCGATCGAGACGGTCCTCGCCACCGGCGTGGATCCCGCCACCGGCGCGCTCGTCGTCGCCGACCGCGAAGGTCGTGAACGGCAGGTGCTCGTCGGCGAGATCCGTCATCTGCGCGTGAACGGCGCGCGAGCGAGGGTGTAACGGGATGGCGCGGCCGGTGTTCTGGAGAGTGGGAGCAGCGAAGGACGCCGCGCCCCGCCTTGCCCACCTCGATCAGGACCGACCCCTGGTCCAGGCGGCGCAGCGCGATCCCGCGCAGTTCGACGCGCTCTATCGGCGGTATCTGGCCAGGGTGTACAGCTACGCGTACTACGAGCTCGGCGATCATCACGCTGCCGAGGACGCCACCGAGCGGACCTTTCTGGCGGCGCTGACGAACCTGCAGCGCTTCGAGGAGCGAGCGCGCCCGGCCGATGGCGAGGGATCGTCGACCTTCCGCGTCTGGCTGTTCCGGATCGCCCGCAACGTGATCGCCAACGAGCAGCGCGCGGCCCGCCGCGCGCGCAGCCAGCCGATCCTCGAGACGACCGTCATCGCCGATCCCCTCGATGTGGAGGGCGACGCCATCCGCCATGAGCAGGCTGTTGCGGCGTGGCGCGCGGTCGGCCGGCTGCGCGGCGACCGCCGGCGCGCCGTCGTGCTCCGGTTCGTCGAGGAGATGAACACCGCCGAGATCGCCGGGATCCTCGGCCGCACGGAGGGCGCGATCCGGGTCCTCATCCACCGTGCGCTGCGGAGCGTCGCGACCGATCTGGGCGTCAAGGGCGGCCCCCCCGCGAAGCGTGGACGCCCGAGGGAGCGCAGCGAGGGGGCTCACCGGTCGTGACCCTGCTCGGCCGTGACGTCGGCGAGATCGAGGCCCTCGTCACGGACCGCTACCTCGATGCCCTGCTCGCCGGCCCGGACCGCAACCTCCCCGCCGGCCCGCCGGCCCGGCGGCCCCGGCTCGGCCGCGCTGTCGGCAGCATCGACGACGCGGTCCGCCTCGTATCCAGCCGCCTCGCCGATGACCTGCCGCGGTTCCATCCGTCGTTCCGGTTCGAGGAGCGGCTGGCGCTCCAGCTCGCCGAGGTCGCCGCGGCGTTGCGCCTCCCGGCCACAGCCGGCTCCGCGCGCGAGGGCGCGGCGGCTCCTACGCGGATCGTCACCCTCGAGCCGGACCCGCTGGCGGCCCCGGTCGACGACGAGGGCGACGAGGGCTTCGGTGACGGGAGTCTCGTCGCCCGGCCGATCCTGATCGGCGGAGCCGTGGCGGCCTCGGCGATCAGTCTGGCAGGGGCAGCCTGGCTGGCATGGCGCCGCCGGAGCTCGGGCGCGGCCTTCGGACGCGCGGCTCGGGCGGCTCACGCGCGCCGGCCGCTCCGGGCACGCGCCCGCCTTGCCCGAGCCAGGCCGTCGGTGCGGGGCTAGCCGTGCCGATCAAGCTGCCGTCGTTCCGGCCGCGCCGGGACGCCTACCCGCCGGATCTGTGGACCAAGTGCCCCACGTGCTCCGAGATGCTGTTCAACAAGCAGCTCGACAAGGCCGATCGGGTCTGCCCCAACTGTGGCCATCACTTCCGGCTTTCGGCGTCCGCCCGCCTCGAGCAGCTCCTCGACCATGGCACCTTCCAGCAGCGAGACGCCGGCCTGCAGTCGGTCGACCCGCTCGGCTTCGTCGACACGAAGCCTTATCCGGAGCGGGTTGCCGCGGCCCAGGCGGCGACGGGCCTGCGGGACGCGGCGGTGCGTGGTATCGGCGCGATCGATGGCCGGCGGGTGTCCATCTGCGTCATGGATTTCGCGTTCATGGGCGGCTCGATGGGCGCCGTGGTCGGCGAGAAGGTCACCCGGGCCGCCGAGGACGCCCTGGTCGAGCGGATCCCGCTGGTCGTGGTCTCGGCCTCCGGGGGCGCCCGGATGCAGGAGGGCACGCTTGCCCTGATGCAGCTCGCGAAGACGTGCGCCGCCCTCGAGCGGCTGCGCGCCGCCCGCGTGCCGTACATCAGCGTCATGAGCGATCCGACCACCGGCGGGGTGTTCGCGTCCTACGCGGTCCTGGGCGACGTCAACCTGGCGGAGCCGAATGCGTTGATCGGGTTTGCCGGGGCCAGGGTGACGGCGGGAACGATCGCCCAGGAGCTCCCGGCCGGTTTCCAGCGCTCCGAGTTCCTGTTCGAGCACGGCTTCCTCGATCGCATTGTCCATCGGCGGGCGCTGCGGCACGAGATCGCCCTGCTGCTTCGCTACCTCCAGCCGGCGCAGCTCCCGGACAATGGCGACGGCGGGGGCTTCAGCGCGATGGGCTTCCTGTCCTCGCTCGCGGAGCGGGTCGTCGAGCCGATGGAAGAGCCCGCGACCGCGGTCGCCCGTGCCACGTCTGCCGGCCGGGTCGCCGCCGCTTCGAGGCGCATCGCCCGGCCGAATCGCGCGAGCTCCCGCGGCAAGTTGGAGGCCCCGCGTCGTCCTGAATCCGACATCGCCGCCGCCGAGAAGCGACAGCCACCACGCGACGAGGCCGGCCGTGGTTGATCGATTGCTCGGCCGGCCGCGCGACGGCCGGCCGCCGGACGGGGACGGCGACCCCAAGAGCGCCGTCTGGCGGCGGGTCCAGCTGGCCCGCAACCTCAAACGGCCGCGGACCCTCGAGTTCCTCGCCGAGATCGCCGACGAGGTGATCGAGCTGCACGGTGACCGGAGCTTCGGCGACGACCCGGCGATGGTCTCCGGATTCGCCCGGATCGGCGGCCGCCGGATCGCGTTCGTCGGCCAGCAGAAGGGCGCCGACACCGACGAGAACATCCGGCGCAACTTCGGCATGCCGCACCCCGAGGGCTACCGCAAGAGCATGCGGGTCATGGAGCTGGCCGAGCGATTCGGGCTCCCGATCGTGACCTTCGTGGACGTGCCCGGCGCCCATCCGGGTCCCGAGTCCGAGGAGCGCGGCATCGCCGAGGCGATCGCCCGCTCGATCGGGCTGATGAGCCGCCTGCGAACCCCGATCGTGACGGTCATCACCGGCGAGGGCGGCTCCGGCGGGGCGTTGGCCATCGCGGTCGGCGACGTCGTGATCGCGCTCGAGAACTCGGTCTACTCCGTGATCTCGCCGGAAGGCTGCGCGGCGATCCTGTGGCGGACCGCGGATGAGGCGCCCGCAGCGGCCCTCGCGATGAAGATGACGGCTGCCGACCAGCAGGCGCTCGGGGTCGTCGACATCGTCGTCCCCGAGCCGGGGGCGGGCGCCCAGGCGAACCCGGCCGAGACCGCACGCCGACTCAAGGCGATCGTCGTCGACCGGCTGA
>DASQFM010000028.1:0-4258 GCA_035633135.1 Candidatus Eiseniibacteriota bacterium | reverse complement strand
ATGCCGTGGTCGATGTGGACGACGAGGTCTCCGAGGGTGAGCCGCTCGAGGATGTCGCGTGGGACGACGCGGCGCATCGCCTTCGGACGGCGGACGCGAACGCTGCCGAAGAGCTCGCGGTCGGTGACGAACACCAGGCCTTCGGGCCCGCCTTCGAAGCCGCCGTTGAGGCTGCGATCGACGAGCGTGACCGAGCCGCGGGGCGGCGGCTCGGTGATCGCGTTGGTAATGCCCGCGACCTGTCCGGCCTCATCGAGCAGCTCGGCGAGCCGGGGGGCCTGGTCGGAGGCGATGACGATCCGGGGCGGCTCCTGGGGCGGCTTCCCGGCCACCGCGGATCGCCCGGGCTGCTCCGCTGGCTCGCCGTCCTCGGTGTGCTTGACCCTCCGCCAGCGGTCGACCGCGTCGGCGATACGCGCCGCACGTCCGAGCGGGAGGGTCGGCTCGCGCCAGTCGAACAGGTCGCCGAGGTCGTCCTTGCCCTGGGCGATCGCCCGCGGCGCCTCGCTCTCCCAGGTCAGCTCGAGCGTTCGCGACGCGAGCAGGCGGGTGGCCCAATCGCGCTCCGGGAGGTACGTCGAGGGCCAGGCCCCCGGCAGGTCACCGGCCTCGATCAGGTCGCTTCGCCGCTCCTCGGCCTGCCGCCACAGGAACTCGCCGGCCTCGGCGAGGTCGGCCGGCTCGTCGAGGACCAGCAATGTGCCGGCGAGGAGATGATCGAGCCCGACTGCCGGCGCGAGGAACGGGCCCCACACCTCGGCGGCATCACCGATGTCGATCGCGCGGCTGTCGGCCCGCGATTCCCGTGGCACCTCGAACCTGGCGAGGTCCCCCAACAGCCGCTCGGGAGCTTTTGAAGCGAGCTTGCCGAGGCGCTCGCGGATCGTCTGGCCAGTGCCCGGCAGGAGGAACTCCGACGCGGGCAAGAGGGTCACCCGATCAACGGCGCCGGTGGACCGCTGGTCGGTCGGATCGAACGCCCGAAGCGACTCGATCTCGTCGCCGAAGAACTCGACCCGGGCGGGCAGCTCAGCTGACGGCGGGAAGACATCGACAAGCCCACCGCGACGGGCGAACTCGCCCTTGCCGGCCACCTCCAGGGTCGGAACGTAGCCGAGCTCGAGCAGGTCGTGCAGCAGCGCGGACTGGCTGAGCCGGGCACCGACCCGGAGCTCCCGAGGCCGTTCGGGCAGGTCCTCCGGGGCGATCGTGTGCTGGATCAGCGCCTGGACGCTCGCCACGAGGATGCGCGCGCTGGCTGCCCGCCACGCGGCGAGCGCGGCCACGCGGGACGCCGTCTCGTCGGCGATCAGCTCGCTGCGCTCGTAAGCCAGGGCCGTTCGGGGCTCGAGGACGGCGATCGCACCCGGATCGCCCAACCACGCTGCGAGCTCCTCGGCCACCCGATCGCCGACCTCGGCGTCGCGGGCCACCCAGCAGATGCGCTCGCCCGCGGTCAGGGCCAGGGCCGCGGCCAGGTAGCTCTTGGCGCCATGCGGGACGGCGACGATCCCGGCGTGACGGCCCTTTTTCGTGCTCGGGGATGCCGCTGGGCCGAGGCGCTCGCGCAGCGTCGCAAAGGCGGCCGTCCCGTCGAGTAGCGGCGGCAATGCCGCGAGGTCCGGCAGGCGCCGGCCGGGTCCGGGCGTGGACCGCGAGTCCGGCCGCGCGGGGGTGAGCTGCGGACCCCGTGCCGCCGGGGCCCCTCCTCTCGGCGGGATCGAGGGCTGTGGCGAAGCTGCCTCCGTGGCGAGGGTGCCTTCGCTCGCCCGCCGCTGCGGCTCTTCGTCCGGCGACTCCTCACGCGCCCGCGGCTCGTCCGAGCGCTCCGCGAGCCGGCGCTCCCAGCCTCTGCGGCCGCGCACCAGCGGCCGGTTCATCGCCGGTCCCCCCGGCCGTGCTCGGCGAGCGTCACGGCGCCTCCTCCGTCGGCCGAACCTTCCGCCAGCCGGTTCGGGTCCGCCGGATGCCGTCCGGACCCGGGGGGCCCTCGACCTCGCCGGGCGGCGCCACCCGGTCTTCGTCGGCCGGCCGGAGCTCGAAGGAGTTGAAGCGATTGGCAGCCTTGTTCGTGCCGTCGCGCGCCCAGGCCTCGACCGCGTCCGCCGCGGCGTCGAGCAGCTCGTCGAGCCGCAGCCGCTCTTCGGGGGCGAACGTCGAGAGGACGTGGTCGACGAAGCCGCGCCCGGGCTCGCCGCGGTCCGGTTCGCCGATGCCGACCCGGAGGCGGCTGAAGGCCTCGCTGCCCAGCTCGTCGATGATCGATCGCAGGCCGTTGTGGCCGCCCGGCCCGCCGCCCTCACGGAACCGCAGCTTGCCGAAGGGCAGCGCGAAGTCGTCCACGACGACCAGCATCTCGCTCAGCGGAGCGCGCTCGCGGACCAGCACCTTGCGGACGGCGACGCCGGAGTCGTTCATGTAGGTCTGCGGCTTGACGAGCAGCAGGTCGAGGCCACGGAACCGTCCACCGACGACCGACGCAGCGTCCTTCTGCCGGCCGCGGCCGGACCAGCCGGCGCGATCCGCCAGCCGGTCGAGCACCAGCCAGCCCACGTTGTGGCGTGTCTGGCGGTGCTGGTCGCCCGGATTTCCCAGGCCGATGACGATCTTCTCGATGCCCGCGACCTCCGTTTCGGACATGGCAAACGGCCCCGGGACGAGGTCCGGCGGGGCTTGTCGGGATGGTACCGCGGGCAGCAGCGACGAGCCCCAGCGGGCCGAAAAGGTTGGGGAGGTGCCGACGAGCCGCACGGGTCTGCGAGGCTCGCCGCGGAAACATGGGGATTGCTCAACCCATGGAATGCGGATTTCTCTCGATGCGGTGGCACGCCCGCGGCTCGAGCCTGTTCCACGTCATCGGCATTGGATCGCCAGACGAGGAACGCGACATGAACAGCTACACCAGCGAGCGGTTTGCCCGGGATCGATTCGAGGATCTGCGCGCCGAGGCGAGCGGCGATCTCCGTGTTCAGATGGCGGAGGCGGCCTCGGCGTCCGCGAGGAAGGCCAGCGCGACCGGCCAGTCGGCCGATCCGGCGAGAGGAAGATGGTCGGTGTTCGGCACGCTCTTTGCGGTCCTGCGGACCTCACAGATGACGATCGGTGCAGGTTGGCGGAAGGCGACGGGAAGGTCGGGATAATGGCGCGGTGATGCGGCACGTCTCCAGCCCAGTCTTTGTCGGCCGCGAGAGCGAGCTCGCGAGGCTTGGCGAGGCCTTCGACGACGCGGCTCGTGGGCGAGCCACGTTCCTGCTCGTTGCCGGTGAGGCCGGTGTCGGCAAAACCCGGTTCGCAGATACGGCCATCGCGCTCGCGCGGGCTCGAGGTCTTCCGGTCCTGGCCGGCAGCTGCCTTGACATGGGCGGCGACGCGCAGGCGTTCGCCCCGCTGCGCGAGTCCCTCCGGCGCCTGAGATCGGAGATCGGGCCCGAAGCCTTCGAGCGCCTCGTCGGCACTCGCCGAGAAGGGCTCGGGATGCTCCTGTCCGGCGCGGAAGCCGCGGGACCGAGGCTCGAGACGCTCGGGGTCGGCGCCGAGTCGGGCCAGGCCCGGCTCTTCGACGGATGGCTCGGCCTTCTCCGGCAGCTGGGCACCGCCGCGCCGCCATTGTTCATCGTCGAGGATCTCCATTGGGCGGATCGCTCGACCTTCGACCTGCTTCGCTATCTCGCCCACAACGATCTCGAGGTTCCGTTCGTGGTCCTCGCAACGTTTCGATCCGACGAGCTGCATCGCACGCATCCCCTCGTTCCCGTGCTCGTCGAGCTGCAGCGGAAGCCGTCGGTCGTCCGCCTCGAGCTCCGGCGATTCGAGCGCACAGAGACGGCCGAGCTCATCCATGCGATCCGCGGGCCGGGCGCCGACGCCGGTGTGATCGACCTCATCCACGATCGATCGGATGGCAACGCCTTCTACGTGGAGCAGCTCCTCATCGCCGAGGCCGCAGGGGGCGTCATCCCGGACTCATTGCGCGAGATCCTCCTTGCCACCGTCGGGACGCTCCAGGCCGAGACGCAGGAGCTGCTGCGCTGTGCCTCGGTCGGCGGTCAGCGGCTCTCCACGCGAGTGCTCGGGCGAGTGATGGATCGCGAGCCCGCCGACCTGGAGGCGAGCCTCCGGGAGGCGGTCGACCGGCATCTCCTCGTCCCGATCGAGGACGCCGTCGAGGAGCGCTTCATGTTCCGCCACGCGCTCGTGCAGGAGGCCATCCGGGGCGAAGTGCTTCCGGGCCGGCGAGCGCGCCTCCATGGCCTGTTTG
>DASQFM010000027.1:0-4428 GCA_035633135.1 Candidatus Eiseniibacteriota bacterium | reverse complement strand
GCTGTGGCGGACCGTCAGCACGAAGTTGCGGCCGACGAAGACGTGGATCTCGCCGAACTCGACCTCCTCGACGTCGTCGAGGTAGCGCGCCGCCCGGAGGACCACGAACAGCGTGGCCCCATAGCGCTCCAGCTTGGGCCGCTGATGCGCGACGATCGCGTCCTCGACGGCGACGTCGTGGAGGCCGAACTCGTCGGCCACGGCGAGCAGCTGCGATTCGGCCGGGCGGAACAGTCCGATCCAGGCCATCGCGTTGGGGTCGTCGCGCAGGTGGCTGGAGATCTCGGCGAGCGTCGACGGGCTGTCCACGCGGCGTCCGTCGCGGTAGAGCGCCGCATCGACGATGCTCTGCTCCGCCGGCAGGGGCGTCACCGCCGGCTTGGACTCCATGGAGACCTCGGGCGCCGGTTCGGCCGTGGCCGTAGCGGTGCGCGAGCCGTTCCTTCGGATCGGTAGGTGGAAGCGCGGCCGGCGCTCGGTCATGCGGATCTCCGCTGGCGGGAGAGCGGGACTGCCCGCCTGCAGGATAGGCGTTCGCGCATCGAGCGCGCCGCGCCGGTCAGCCTGGGCGGATCGCGATCCCGAGCTCGTCGAGCGAGTCGAGCAGCTCCGCCGCGTCGCGGTAGACCCGGAAAGCACCCGCCGCCCGCAGCTCGTCCTCGCCGTAGCCTCCGCTCAGGAGGCCGACGCTCAGCATCCCCGCCCGCCGCGCGGCCAGCAGGTCCCAGACCGCGTCGCCGATGACGTAGCAGTCGCGAATTGCGACGCCGAGGCGCTCCTGGCAGGCGAGGAACAGGTCGGGCTCCGGCTTGGCGCGCATCACGTCACCGCGGTCGACGACCACGGTGTCGGTGGGCACGCCGAGAGCCTCCAGCGAGCGATCGATCTCCGGGTGCCGGCCCGAGGTGGCGATGCCGTGGATGACCTCCGACTCGCGGAGCGCCCGCAGCAGCTCCACCGCACCGGGCAACGGACGTCGGTCCGGCAGGATCTCGCGGAAGATCTCGCCGTGCCGGCGCTGGACGGCCTTCGTTTCGGCATCGGTCAGCTCCCGGCCAATCTCGCGCGCCAGGGCTCGGGTGAACAGGCCGCCGCTCATCCCGATCCGGCGGTGAATCCGCCAGCCGTCGACCGGCAGGCCGACCTCGGCCAGCGCCCGCTGCCAGGCGAACACGTGGCCGTAGACGGTGTCGATGAGCGTTCCGTCGAGGTCGAAGATCAGGGCCTGCACGCCTCAAGGATAGGGGCGACCCGCGCGGGCCACCCATTGACGCGCGCTCGCACGGGAGTGACGATCCGCCCATGGCTGATGACCTCGATCCGCGCGAGGCGGAGCGCATCCGGCGTCGGGACCGCGACGCGGCCGCCAATGAGCGCGAGCTCATGCGACCGGGGATGGGCAAGGTCTTCAAGCAGATCCAGGGCGCCCAGCTGAGGGCTGCGAAGGAGCCCCCAAAGCGCCGTCGCCGAAGACCGGACTGATCAGCGTGGAAGGCCGCCCCGAGTTCAGCTACGGCCGACCGGGATCGAGACATTGCGCCGGGCGGCGCGCGACACCGGCGGCGAGCGGGTGTGTCAACGCTCGCTGAGCTCCTTGCGGTAGCGCCCCGTCGCCACGGCGGGGTAGCCGACGGAAACCCAGAACCGCTGCGCGGTCACGTTGGTCTCCCCGACGTTGACGTTCACGTCGTGGCAGCCGACCGCGGCCAGGCGCCGCTCCACCTCCCGAACCAGCGACCGCCCGACGCCCGAGCGACGGTGCGACTCCGCCGTGGCCATGTGGTAGATCCAGCCGTGGCGACCGTCCCAGGCGCCGAGCGCGGAGCCGACGATCTCCTTCGCCGCGGTCGCCACGAGCAGGAGGCCGGGGTTGCGGCGAGCCATCGTCGCGAGGCTGTCGTCGTCGTCGCCGCGGAGCCGGAAGCCCGCTTCGCGCCACAGATCGCGGAGCGCCGCGCCGTCGGAGCGGCGGTATTCCCGGATCTGGACCGGCGGCGCCTCCGACTCGGGGGCCGTCGGGGCGGCGGGCGTACGGCTGCGCCCTCCGGCGGCCCCCGGCGTACGGCTGCGCCCTCCGGCGGCCCCCTTGCCAGCCTCCCCCAGTCCGCTGCTTGCTCGGCCACGTTCACGGGTTCCACGGCGCCTGCCCGTGGCCTGGGGTCGGTCGCCGAGGCGTCGCTCCAGCTCGGAGACCGGCGGCGGGCCCGTTCGCGCTTCGACGATGGCGACGCGGGCCTCGTCGAGCGTTGGAAACTGTCCGCGGATCAGGGGCTGTCCCAGCTCGTCGGTCGCCTCACCGTCGATCAACAGCCAGCCGCTGCTCGACTGCTCGACGGCGAAGCGCCCGTCGCGGGTCACGTAGCGACCGGCGACCTCACGCTTGAGGCTCGAGTCGGTCTCGGCTGGCTTCGTCCTGGGTGCCATCGCGACAGGTTATCGGACCCTGAGCTGCGACAACGGAGCGCGAGCCCGGGAACTTGACGCCGGCGTGCCACGGCGGCGTCAGTCGCCGGTGGCGACGCCGCGATGCAGCCACAGGTATTCGCGGAGCGTGATGCCGAGGCCGTGGACCTCCGCGGCCATCGGGCGCCCCACGTAGCGGTAGTGCCAGGGCTCGTACTTGTAGCAGCTCACGCGTGTCGTCTCCGCCGGGTAGCTCAGCACGAATCCGAACCGCCAGGCGTTGGCCTTCAGCCATGCTCCGGCGAGCGACTGACCCCAGTCGGTCGAGGAGGTCCCGAGCGGCCCGGCGCTACCGAAGTCGAGGACCGTGCCGAGCTGATGCTCGGAATGACCCGGGCGCGCGGCACTGACGAGCCCGCCGTCGATGCCCTCCCGCGCGACGAACGCGTTGTAGGTGGCGACCTGGCTGGCGTAGCTGCGGTAGCCGGACAAGAGGAGGAAGGGCGCGTCCGCGCCTCGCGCGGCGGTCGCCATCGCCGCAAGGTCGTCGACGATCAGCAAGCGGACCAGGAACCCGGCATTCAGGCCGGCCGCCGTCGAATCGACGAGGTCGTCGGGGCGGTAGTCCGCCGGCAGCCGATAGGTCGAGTCGAGGACCGTTCGCTGCCACTCGGCCTCGGCCCGCGCAGTCGCGAGGATGTCGCCGTAGGAGCATGGCGGCGGGGCGCCGGACACGTACAGCGCTCCCGAGGAGATGCTCGCGCTCGAGTCCCGCCCGTACGCCAGGCTGATCCGGTATCGATAGCACGAGCCTCGGAGCAGGCGGTCCACGGCCTGAACCGGGCCCGGCGGGACGAACCGGCGCCCTGTCCGCCACTCCCGGACGGAGCCGCAATCGCCGGCCGTTGCGGGCGTCCCGACCTGCTCGACGAGGGTCCGGTCGACGATTCGGCGGCCGACGTCCTCATCCCACGCGATTCGGTAATACCCGGTGCCCGAGACCACCGTGCTGGCGCCGGAGGCAGGCAAGCTGAAGTCGAGGTGGGGTTCGCCCGGCTCCGGACCCGCAGCCCGGACGAAGCCGGATCGCGCGGTCGCGGACCCGCCATGGCTGTCGGTCGCGGTGAGCTCGAGGTAGGCGCATCGGCCGGCCGTGAGATCGACGATCGGGAACGAGGCCGGCCGGTTCGACGTTGCATCCGTCCAGGCGAGGGAGTACGTCGCCGCGTCGCAGCTGGCACCTGGTTCCCCGGCGTACAGGGACACCGCGCGATGAAAGATGCTCCCCGTCGTATCGGCCTCCGTCCAGCCGAACCGGAAACGACCGACGATCTCGATCGTGCTCCCGGGCCGTGGATCGGTGAAGGCGATGCTGGGACCAGTCTCCGCCGCGATGGGCGCGGGATTCAGCCCGGATAGTGCGACCAGGCCTGCCGCGAGCGCGATCCTCGCGATCAGCCGACGGACCCTGCTCCGCGCGCCCCGCGCGCCCGCGATTTCGTCAGGTATGGCTGTCGACGCCCTGCCACCGCCGATCCATGATCAGGTGGATCACGGTGGGGCGATCCGAGACGAGCGCCTGGCGGAGTGCCGGCTCGAAGGCCGTGTCGTCCTCCACCCGCGCGCCCCGCGCGCCGAGCGCTCGGGCCGCAGCCGCGAAGTCGATCGGGCCCAGGTCGGTGCCGACGTCGGTCCCGCCTTCGCGCCGATCCTGCCACGACCGGATCATGCCGTAGCGCTCGTTGTCGAAGACGAGCACGATCGTCCGAAGGCCGTTCCGGACGGCCGTCTCGACCTCGGCGAGCGAGGTGCCCATCCCGCCGTCACCGACCATGGCGACCGCCGCTCGATCGCGATGCACCAGTCCTGCCGCGATCGCGGCCGGCAGGCCGTAGCCCATCGCCCCCGACGTCGAGCCGAGGAACGTTCCGGGGCGCCGGAATCGGAAGCCGCGGGCCGCCCAGCCGGCGAAGTTCCCGGCGTCGGTGGTGAGGATCGCGTCGTCGGGAAGCACGTTTCGAAGGG
>DASQFM010000026.1:0-3315 GCA_035633135.1 Candidatus Eiseniibacteriota bacterium | reverse complement strand
CGATAGCCATACACGCAAAGCATACGGTCGGCCCCGGCTACCATGCCGCCATGGTCGATCCCAGGCTGACCGTCGCGCTCACCTTCGACGGCGACGCCATCAGCGACGCCGTCCGGCGCGGCGATTCGCCGGTCAAGCTGTCGCACGGCGAGTTCGGGCCGAGGATCGGGATTCCGCGGATCCTCGAGCTGCTCGAGCGGGAGGCGATCCCGGCCACCTGGTTCATGCCCGGCCACACGCTCGAGACCTTCCCGGAGAGCACCGAGGCGATCCTCGCGCCGGGCCACGAGCTCGCCTGTCACGGCTGGTTCCACGAGGACTTCTCGGAGTTGAAGGTCGACGCGCAGCGCGACATCCTCGCCCGGTCGGTCGACATCGTCACGCGACTCACGGGTGCGCCGCCGGCAGGCTTCCGCGCCCCGTACTGGGCGCTCGGCCCGCGGACGCTCGAGCTCGTCGAGGAGGCCGGGTACCTCTACGACTCGTCGCTGATGAGCGGCGACTACCGCCTCCACCGAGTCCGGCACGGCGATCGGCACAGCGTCGCCGACGGGACGACATGGGGCCACGAAGGCCTGCTCATTGAGGTGCCGGTCTACTGGGCCCTCGACGACTGGCCGTACTTCGAGCCCGGTCCGGGTCGCGACGGCCTGTCGGCGCCCTCGCGGGTCCTCGAGATCTGGACGGCCGAGCTCCGGTACGCCCACGAACATGCACCGGGCGGCCTCCTGACGGTGACGATGCATCCCGAGTGCATCGGTCGCGGCCACCGGATGGCGATGTTGGAGGAATTCATCGCCGAGGCGAAGGCGCTGCCGGACGTGGCCTTCGAGCGACTCGACACGTACGTCGCGCGCTGGGCGGCGCAGGCGGGGCCCTAGGAGCCAGGCGGCGCACCGGCGATCAAAGACGTCCGGTGCGATCGGCGAGGTGCGGAACCAAGGCCGCAGCTCCCCGTCGTCCGTCAGCCGCGCCGACGGCGCCTCGAAAAGCCGATTGCATAGCCCAGAACTGCTCCGATCGCCACCTCTGAGCCGAAAAGGAAGGCCGAGAAGGCGGCGGTGAGTACCTTGTGCGACTGTGCGTCCTGATATCCGATCGCCCACGCGCCCACGACGGCACCGACGACGAGCGCCCCGAGAGCGCCTGGTCGATGCCACCCGGTGAACCCAAAGCCGACGACGGCAGCAGCGGCGATGGGCACCAGGATGAGGAAGTCGCGCAGGACGATGTAGCTACGTCGATTGCCAGGCAGGACCGGACCCTCCCATGTGAGGCCCGAAGCGGCCTCGACGAATAGGATGATGGCCGCGCCGATCACCGCGACGATCGGCAGCCAGCCAGCTGCGAGTCTCGGCTTCGCAGGTTCCGGACGGGGTTGCTCCCAATAGACGGGCGCCGGTGACGACGGCGGGTCGCCGAGTCCCGGCGCGGTTTGCGGACCAGTCTCGTCTGAGCTCATCCGTGCCCTCCCTGCGCGGCCCCACCCGGGCCGTCTCCGTGACTCGCGGTCCGAGCTATCCGACCCATGCGGTCCCGCCATCACCCTCGAGAGACGTGCTACCGACTCGGACGTTACTGCGCCGCGATGAAACGGTCGTTGAACTGCCCTATCCGATGGAGAGGTTGTCGCCGTCTGCCAGGCCGGTGCGGCGGACATCTGCCGGCCCCGATTCAGCTCATTCGCCGATGTCCAGCGCCTTCGCACGTCTCAGCACATCCTCGAGCATGGGCCGGGTGAGGACACCGGTGAAGGTGTTCTGCTGGCTCGGGTGATAGCTGCCGAGCAGGATCCAGCGATCGATCACCACCGCCGTGCCGTGGCCGAAGCGCGGCTTTGGCCGAAGCCGGGTCGCCCCGAGGGCAGCGAAGGTTCGCAGGGCCGCGTCCCAGCCGAACTGGCCAAGCGCCACGACGACGCGGACCTCGGTGAGGGCGTGGAGCTCCCTGACCAGATACGGCGCGCAGTTGTCGCGCTCCTCGATCGTCGGCTTGTTGTCGGGCGGAGCGCACCGCACCGCAGCGCCGATCCATGTAGCGAACGGCGTCAGCCCATCGCCGCGACGCCGGCTGACGGGGCGATCGGCCAGACCGGCTTCGTACATGGCCGCCCACAGGAAGTCGCCGCTCGGGTCGCCGGTGAAGACGCGGCCGGTTCGATTGCCGCCATGGGCGGCCGGCGCGAGCCCGACGATGAGGATCCGGGCATCCGGGTCACCGAAGCCCGGCACCGGCCGGCCCCAGTAGGCCTCCTGCCGATAGCGCTTGACCTTCTCGCGGGCGACCTGCTCCCGCCAGGCGACGAGCCGCGGGCAACGGAAGCAGTCGATGATCTCGGCTTTGAGCTCCGCGAGTGCCGCGCGCCGCTCCGCCGTAGCGACGGTCACGCTATTTCAGCAGGAGCTTGTCGAGCCGCCGCGACACCACGAAGAGGCCGGCGAACCCCATCGCCAGGAGGTAGGCGACGTGGACGACCAGGGCCGGCCCGACGATCCCGAGCGACAGCGATCGGATCAGGTCAACCCCGTGATAGAGCGGCGTGAGCTGGACGATCAGCCGCAGACCATCGGGATAGGTGCTGATCGGATAGAACGTTGCCGAGAACAGGAACAGGGGCAGGATCACGAGCTGGATCAGGTCGAAGTCCTGCCACCCCCGGACGAACGTCGTGGCCGCCATCCCGACCGCGGCGAACGCGAAGCCGATCAGCATCGCCGCCGGGATCGCGAACACGAAGAGCGGCGATCGGACCAGCCCGAGCACGAGCATCACCAGGACGAAGCCGATCGCGTAGAGCAGCCCCCGGAAGAGCGCCCAGGCGATCTCGCCGAGGGCGATATCGCCGACCCCGAGGGGTGTCGCGAGGACCGCGTCGTAGACCTTCTCCCAGCGCAGCTTGCCGTAGACGTTGAAGGTGACCTCGAAGATCGCGCCGTTCATCGCCGACGAGGCGAGGAGCGCCGGCGCGACGAAGAGCTGGTACGGGATCGGCCGGCCGTCCGGCCCGGGCACCTCGCCGACGAGCGCGCCGAGGCCGTATCCGATCGCGAACAGGTAGAACAGCGGCTCGAAGAACCCCGAGACCAGGACGAGCCACGTCCGACGGTAGAGGTACAGGCTGCGCTCGAAGAGGTGGATTGCCCGGCGGCTGCCGAACGGCATCCCGGGAAGGACGCGCGCCAGCAGCGCCGGGCCGGATGCGGGTCGAGTCGTCATTGCGCGGGGGTCAGTGGGTGGGTCAGCTCGTCGCTGGGCTCGTCCATCACTTCGCGAGCCGCCGCCGGAAGGTCACGAGGCAGGCGACGAGGCCGCCGC